>JAEEXH010000015.1 GCA_016291435.1 Oscillospiraceae bacterium | reverse complement strand
CTGCGCGCCTGCTGTTCCGGTGTCCCTCTTTTTCTCCGTGCCATAATATTACCTCCAAAGTAGTGCTGCTTCCATTATACACTACTTTGGAGGTTTACACAAGATTTGGGATAGACTCATATCCTGCCAATTTGAATTATGCAGTATCTCTGCATCATCACCGACAAAAACCTTTGCAGCTTCCTCATCACCGCAAAGCTGATACAGCATCCAGGCGGTCATATACCCATCGGAACGAACAAGCATATCCTCATGCTCCGCACCCGTTGCTCTTGCCCGAACCTTCTCAACATCATCAGCAATGCTGTTATAATTCGTGACAACTGCTTCAAGAGGACATACACCCGCAAAATCCTTTGTAATATCCGGAACACCTGCATCATCGGTTTTTCCCGTTCCCGAAGTCATAAAATACGGTATCGTGACCTTGCTTACATCATAATCCCAACCCATATTATGTGCAAGGAATGGATAAGCAGCACTGCCTGTGAATATCGTCTTATACAGCTTTCCGTTATCAAAATTCGTAACTGCACACAGCGCTCCGGCACCGCCTTGTGAATATCCCATGATACCGATATTGTTTTTGTCGATCTTGCCGTACAGGTCACTGTCAGCACCGATATGCAGGATAAGATCAAGTGTCTGCGATGCAGATTCGCCTGTGCCGGACTGCGGATCATCGTTGCCGACCACAATAAATCCCCATGAAGCGATCCTGTCAAGCACAGCCGTATAATTTCTTGCCCGTGTACCGCTTGCATTGACCGAAACGATCATCGGATAGGATCTGTTGCTGTCTGCAAGCTCCGCAGGATAAAACACTCTGATCGTGTCGATCCTGCTGTTGTCGCTCTTGAATTCAGTGCAGGCAGTCTCAAAGCTGCCTCTGCCGGAATATTTCTTTTCAAGTACAGCATCTGTCTTGAGATCATCGAAATAGTCATCATCGTACCACGGACGGCTTTCATGTATCTTACCCTTGATGAAGAATATCAGTCCAACAGAGAAAAGTATCAGCAGTATGATACCGATGAATTTCAATACTTTATGCCCACGCTTCGTTTCAGTTTTCATTTTAGACCTCGCCTCAAAAAGTTTTATCAAGCAATTCTATCCCATAGGTCTTTACATCACCGTTCACTGCGTCATATATCCATTCACCAACGCTTTTATCATTGCCGAGCTTGTCAAACACATTCGCAGATATGATCGTATGCTGGGTATTATGGGTTTCTGCATTTTCGCCGCAGCACCAGATATAAATGCCCACATCGGAGATATTCGTCTGCAAGCCGTTCACCATTTCTCTCAGATCACGCTGGAAGTGATCGCCAAGCTCTTTGGTTTGATCCATTTTTCCGCTGTCGATATAGGACTGATACTGCATCAGCGTATCATCACGGTAGGAGCAGTCAAATAGTATTTTCACGCTGTCACCGCGCTTTTCGTGGAGTTCGGTCAGACTGTCAAGGACAAGGTTATTTGTGGTCAGTCTGTCTGATATTTCAGTCGGAGCTTTCCACAGATCCACAGCCGTTTCGTGCCAGCCGTCATAAAGAAGGAGCGAGCTGTCAACACAGACGGTCACATTTTCAGCACTCGGAAAACGGACGATCACATCGTCAGCCAACAAGGAGGTCGCAAATCCGCCTGCCGAAAAGCCTGTGACAAGCAGCGTGTCAGGCTCTCCGATATACTGCTTGACCTGTTCCACATAAGCGGAGTAATTGCTGTATCCTGTGTGATACACAGTCTTTTTGCCCTCGTAAATTCCCGTACCTGCGTGAAAATCGCCGGTCGCATAGGGGATCACGATAAAGCTCCAGTCCTTAAACGGATTATCCTCCGCTGTGCTGCCGATACCGCCCTGTGCGACAAAATCCTGAGCTGTCATATTGGTCGCATAGAACTCTTTGCCGCCCTCAGAAGTCTCAGGAGTGATGCTCACACCGCCGCCGAAGAAATACACGACAACTTTGTTTTCCGTACCCTTTCGGAAGATGCCGTGCCATTCGCTGCCGTCCGAGGACTTTGCGCCGTCCACCTCAACCTCATACCACTTGCCGATCTCAGCTTCACCCTTGAGCTTCGGAAATGTTTTCAGAACTGTCAGCTTCAGAAGAATAAAAATGCCTGTTGCGATCACTAAAATGATGATGCCGATGATGATAAGCACCTTTTTCAGTCTGCTTTTCGGTTTTACGTTCTCCATGACTACTCCTCCTCAATCTCACGGCTTGACAAAACCGTTTTTCTATGATACTATAATATCACAAAACGGCTGCGAAGTCAATAAAATCTGGAAAATGATACTATTTTGCGAAATAGTATCATCGGTCGGAAAGGAAGAATGAAAATGTCAGAATATGTAACCTCAGCCTACGGTGAAGCGCTGTTCAGGCTGATGAAAAAGAAGAACATCGAAAAGATCACCGTGGACGAGCTGTGCGAGGAAGGCGGCATCGGCAGAGCGACCTATTTTCGCAATTTCAAGTCAAAGGACGAGATCATCACCGCCTACATCATCTTGAAGTGGCGAGAATATGAGCGTGAACACAGACTAAAGGAGCATCAGTTGAGTGACAGCTACCGTGTCAGGCGGTACTTTGATTTCTGCTATTCGCTGCGGAAGAAGAACGACCTCATCATCGGGCAGGGGCATCACGGAGCTATCCTCTCTGCGTATGAGGTCATCATGACCGACAGCGACACCGAGCAGACCACGGATACCTACGAAAGCTACTACCTTGCCTACGGGCTTTTCGGCATTTTCATGAAGTGGGCAAAAGGCGGTTATGCCGAGTCGGTGCAGGAGATGACGCAGATCGTGGTGGAAAGGATATTTGCGGGAAATATGGAATAAATGAAGCCCTGAGAAATGCTTATCGGTAAGCAGATCTCAGTGCTTCTTCCTTTACGGCATTCACGCTTTGTAAAACCGCTGCCGTTTAATTATCAAACATCGTCAGGGTGAACTTTGTCAGCTCTATTTTTCTGATTTCATCGGGGAAAGCTGAGTGTTTCCGAGAGTTCGTGCGCAATGCGGAATCTTTTCGCTTCACTGCTCAACAAATTTGATGTAACTGAATGAGTAGATCCGCAGGGGTAACTGTTTTGGACAAGGGTTCCCAAAACGAGATTGTTGACGGGGCAGACGTTCAAAAATCTTTGAAAGTGGAAAAAATGCACCACTTTCTGTGGCTAGCTATTTCGAGAAACACCAAAAGTTTGACCATACTGCCCATCGCTGAAAACGCCCAAAACATCGTATTTCTCAGTAAGGGTTGAAATTTCACGGGTAATGTGTTATAATAGAAACGGAAATAAATTCCGAAGGGATGTGCCGTTATGGAACGCGAACTATTCTGCAAAGGATTTACATGGGGCTTTTTCAGCCGCCGCGGCGAGCTTCTGACCGAAGCAGCGGAGGCTTCAATGAAGCGCCTGCACGCAAACGGGCTCAACTGGATCTGCATTCCCGTCAATGCGTGGCAGGAGACCTTTGCTTCAACAACTGTTTTTTCGCATTATGCGCGGACGCAGACTGACGCTGAGATCGAGCATGCCGTCAAAATGGCGAAATTGCTCGGGATGAAGGTCTGTCTGAAGCCGATGGTGAATTGTCTTGACGGTGCCTGGCGCGCCCGCATTGACTTCCCGACCGAGGAATGCGGCTACTGGGAAAAATGGTTCAAATCCTACACACAGTTTATGCTGCACTATGCAAAAATGGCAGAAATGCTCGGCTGTGAAATGCTCTGCACAGGATGCGAGATGTACGGTATGGATAAGCAGGCAGAGCAATGCCGCAAGCTGATTCAGGATGTCCGCGCCTGCTTCAGCGGCATCATTATGCACAATATCAACCACGGCGATGAGCTGCGTTTCAAGTGGCTCTCCGACGTCGATGTCATCGGCATCAGCGCCTATTATCCCGTTACAACGCCCGAGCAGAGCGGCATCGAAACGATGCGCGAGAGCTGGAAGAAGGTCATCGCACGGCTGGAGGAATGCCACGAAAAATACGGAAAACCGATCATGTTTGCGGAGGTCGGCGTGCGGAACGAGCACGGATGCTCAATGTTCCCGTGGGAATATCATTACCGCACAGAGGAGCCCTTCGACGAACAGGAGCAGTCGGATTTCTATGAAACTGCAATGGAAGCAACATGGGATATTCCGTGGTTCTGCGGCTATTTCTGGTGGGACTGGAAAGCGACCCTGCCCTCAGAAGAAGAGGCAAAGCTCAACCGCGATTTCACAGTTTACGGCAAGCTGGCCGAGCAGACGCTCCGCAAGTGGTACACCAAAGACTGACATCAGGAGGAACAAATGGATCAGTTACAGTTCACCATCTCGCACATGGCAAAGGCGTTCGATCAGAAGCAGGTGCTGCGGGATATTGATTTTACATTCGAGAGCGGCAAGATCTACGGTCTGCTCGGCAGAAACGGCGCCGGCAAGACAACGCTCTTCAACTGCATCAACCGCGACATGAAGGCAGACAGCGGCAGCTTCTTCTTCACCGTTGACGGCGCGCAGAAAGAGCCGGATAATGACGATATCGGCTATGTGCTCTCGACCCCGACTGTGCCGGAGTTTTTGACAGGCAGAGAGTTTCTCAAATTCTTCCTCGATATTCATGCGGACTCGATCCGGAATGCACTTGAGCCCGACATGTACTTTGATTTCGTGAGCATTGCACCGGAAGACCGCGACAAGCTGCTCAAGGATTACTCTCACGGCATGAAGAACAAGATGCAGATGCTTGTCAATATCATCTCAGATCCGAAGCTGCTCCTGCTCGATGAGCCGCTTACCTCGCTGGATGTCGTTGTCGCGGAGGAGATGAAACAACTGCTTCGTTCGCAGAAGCAGGGCAAGATCACCATTTTCTCGACACATATTCTCGATCTCGCGCTGGATCTCTGCGATGAGATCGTGCTGCTCAGCCACGGCATGCTGGAGCCGGTCGGCAAAGCTGACCTCAACAGTCATGAGTTCCGCGAAAAAATCATTCAGGCGCTGCGTGACGAAGACAAACCGCAGTAAACAGAAAACAGCCCCCGCAAGAGGGCTGTTTTTTTATACATAGGAACGCCACCAGCGTTCAGCGGCTTTCTCGGGGTGTGCTGTATCGACTGTTTCACAAAAATGCGGCGTCATCACGCGAATGCCTGTTTTCTGCGCAGCACGTACAAATCGCTCAGGCGGATCATCCCACCCGTGATCGGAGAGCACGAATGCGCCCCAGTGCACCGGAATCGCCGTATCTGCGCCTAGGATTTCCGCTGCCTGCACGGATTCCTCCGGGAAGAGATGTCCCCAGTGCCAGCGGGAATTGTATTGCCCGCATTCCATCAGCGCAAGATCCGTTTTGCCGCAGCGCTTCCGTATTTCCGCGAAGTGACCGCCGAAGCCGCCGTCTCCGCTGACATAAATCTGCCCGCAGTCTGTATGAAGCATGTATCCGCACCAGAGCGTTCGGTTCTGGTCGATAAAGCGTCTCCCGGAAAAATGGCGCGTCGGTGTCGCTGTCACAGATATTCCGTCAAACTCTGCGGTCTCCCACCAGGATAAACAGCGGATCTTCGCTGCGGCAATGCCCCAGCGAAGCAGATGCTTTTCCGCACCGAGCGGAACGGCATATTGCCGAACACGGCTGTCCAACGCACGGATTGTCTGCGGATCCAGATGATCGTGGTGATCGTGCGTCAGAAGCAGCAGGTCGATCTGCGGAAGATCCTCCGGCGACACGGTCGGCTGTGTAAAGCGCTTCGGTCCTATCCACTGCATCGGGAAGCAGCGGGGGCTGAAAATCGGATCAATCAGAATCTGCATTCCGCAGACTGCCAGCAGTACGCCGGAATGCCCGAACCATGTCACGGCAGCGCCTTCTGTGCGCATGTCAAAATCGGGCACGGCAACCGGGAGCTTTGCACGCGGCACAGTTGCCTTGTGCGAGAGACGGATGTCCTTCGCGCCGGAGTCGGTCACCCATGCTGCGGGATACTGAAACTGTTTCCCGGCGAAATTCTCCGCTCTGCCGCGGTAAGCAGCCCTGTCATCTGCACTCTGATTGCCGCCGAATGCGGGATAATACCGCAGAAAGCCGTAGCCTCCGGCGATCGCAGCCGCCAGCACAGCTGCTGTTTTCTGTATCGACATGTTCTTCTATATCCCCTGAAAATCTGTGTAAATACGCGGATTATGTTCCACGCGGAACATTGTTTACGAAACGGCTGCTGCTCCCTGTGTAAAGGTGATCTTGCTGCCGTCGCAGACAGCAGTGATGTCGCCGTTCGTGGTGTAATATGCTTCCACGCCGCGTGTTTTCAGCGTTTCAACGGTCGAGGGATCGGCATTTTCCTCCTCAGAGCAGCAGACGACCGCATACTTCGGATTCGTTGCATTGAGGAAATCCTCCGTTGTAGACATATAGTTGCCGTGATACGGGAATTTCAGGTAAGTGATCTGCCCGAGCTTCAGCGAGATGATCTCCCTCTGACGCGCAACCTCCGCATCGCCTGCAAAGAGGAAAGTATTGGCGCCGTGCTGCATATGAAGCACTAGAGAGAAATCATTTTCCTCGTCCTTACCGTAGTAAGTCTCCTTTGCAGCATAGAGCCTGAAATGTGCATCATCGGCAGTCCAGGCTGTATCTGTGCCTGTTTTCATGACTGTCAGCTCCTTGCCGAGCTCATTGACCTTCTCCATAAATGACTGATATTCATCGCCTGCGGAGGTATAATCCGGGACATAGATCGTCTCAACTTTCAGGCGGTTGATGACACGCGCCGCACCGCCGACATGATCCTTATCAAAATGCGTGATGATCAGCGTATTGACCGTGTCGATCCCCTGTGCGGCAAGATATTTCTCGATTTTCTTGCCGTCACCTTTGTTTCCGGTGTCAATAACAGTCACAGTGTTCGCAGTCTGAATGATCATCGCGTCCGCCTTGCCGACATCAAAGGTGGTAATTGTGACGTCGCCGGTCACATCTGTCGGTGTAACAGTCGTTTCAGTCTGTGATACTTCACTGCCGGAGCTGCTCTGGCATCCCGCCGCTGCAATCAGCGTAAGGGCACTCATAAGGAGTGCGCCGAGCTTTCTGATCTTTGTTCCGATATGCATGATTGGTTCCTCCCCTTTTTTCGCGATTACTCGCGGTTTGTATATTGTGCGTGGATGAGCGGCTGCGATACGGGCTCTGTCCCGGAAATACGGATCGCACCGCGGAGCATGGGCTCTGCCTCATCAAGCTGCGCTTCCGAGGCGGCATACATTGTGAGCAGCGGGTCGCCGGCATGCACAGAAGCACCGCGCCGCGCAGAAAGCCGGATTCCGGCACCCGGATCAATCGGATCTTCTTTGCGCTGTCTGCCGGCACCCAGAAGCACCGATGCACGGCCGATCGTCTCACTGTGCATGGCTTCGATCCAGCCATCCTGAGCAGCATGCAGGATACGCTTACACCGCGAGACCGGCAGCACCTCCGGGTGATCTCCGCGCAGGCTGCCTCCCTGCGCCGCAACCATCTGCTCAAAGCGCTCCATCGCGCTGCCGTCTGCGACAGCTTTCTCCGCAAGCGCACGGCATGTCTCAGCCGTGCCCTTACCGGCCATACAGAGGATCTCTGCGGCAATCGTCAGGCAGAGCTCCGTCAGATCGGCTTCACCCTCTCCGCGCAGCACCTCCAGTGCTTCGCGCACCTCCAGTGCATTGCCGATGCAGGTGCCGAGCGGCTGATCCATATCAGTCAGGATCGCGGCGGCATCTCTGCCGTCTGTTTTCGCGGCGGCAAGCATCAGACGCGAGAGTTCGGCGCCGTCTCTGTCATTTTTCATAAATGCGCCGCTGCCGATCTTCACATCCAGCAGAATATGATCTGCGCCGGTTGCGAGTTTTTTGCTCATGATGCTCGCGCAGATCAGCGGGATGCTGTCCACTGTCTCCGTTACATCCCTGAGTGCATAGAGCTTTTTATCAGCAGGGGCAAGATCTGCGGTCTGCATCGCAACCGCACAGCCGATCTGCCGTACCTGCGCAAGAAACGCTTCACGGGAAAGCGCGGTGCGAAAGCCCGGGATGCTTTCCAGCTTGTCGATCGTGCCGCCGGTGTGACCGAGCCCTCGCCCGGACATTTTCGGCATGAACACACCGCAGGCTGCTACAATCGGCGCGACAATCAGAGTGGTCTTGTCACCGACGCCGCCGGTGCTGTGTTTATCAGCAACAGCTCCCGGCAGATCCCAGCGGAGCACCTGTCCGGAGTCGCGCATGGCAAGCGTGAGCGCTGCCGTCTCAGGATCGCTAAGTCCGCGGAAACAGACCGCCATCAGCCATGCCGAGAGCTGGTAATCCGGAATCTTTTCCTCGCCCTCCGCCGTGATGCCGCGCACCAGTGCGCGGATCTCATCCTCCGAAAGCGGAATCCCCGACTTTGTTTTTCGGATGCATTCGCCGATATGGAACACTGTCATAACGCATACCTCCCTTGATTTCGTTAGCTTCAGTATACCATATAATTCTTAAAATAGCAATAAATGCGGAATGAAAATTTCGTGAAAAGGATGTAAAATATATATCTTTTATCCCGATTTTACTGAAAACAACGGTGTATGAACTGAAAGAACTGCCGGAATTTATCAATTTTTTGCCAAATTGTTACCATTTCGACAAAATCACCCTGAAACCGCTTGCAAAATCCGCGGGAATGTGGTATACTAATAGTGACGAATTCTGTCAGAAGACGGAGGCTTACAAATGAAATCTGTCAATATCGCTATCGACGGTCCTTCCGGCGCAGGCAAGAGCACGCTCGCCCGCCGGCTCGCTGCACGTCTCGGCTTTGTCTATGTCGATACGGGTGCGATGTACCGTGCGATCGCTTATGAAATGATCCGGCGGAACGCAGAATCGGAACGCGACATACTCGCCGCACTCCCCGATTTACAGATCTCGCTTCGGTATGTGGACGGCGCACAGCATGTCTTTGCGAACGGCAACGATGTGTCGGCGCTGATCCGTACTCCCGAGGTATCCATGCGTGCATCTGCCGTTTCCGCAATCCCCGCTGTCCGGGCTTTCCTGCTCGAAACACAGCGGCAGCTTGCAAAAGAACAGTCTGTCGTCATGGACGGACGCGATATCGGCACGGTCGTTCTGCCCGATGCGGATGTCAAGATCTTTCTCACAGCAGCAGCCGAGAAGCGCGCTTACCGCCGCTGGCTGGAGCTTGAGGAGAAAAAGCCCGGCACACAGAGCTATGAGGATGTGCTCGCAGATGTCATCCGGCGGGACAAGCAGGATATGACACGCGAGATCGCACCGCTCAGACCCGCTGAGGATGCCGTGACAGTTGACACCACAGACGCCGATCTCAAGCAGTCCGAAGAAATGCTCTATGCTGTATGCAGGGAGAAGCTGCATTTATGAAAGGATTTTATAAATTTGCAATCCGGCTGATGTCCTTTCTGATGCCGCTCTGCTACCGCATTGAGGTGAAGGGCAGAGAGCAGCTGCCGAAGGAGGGCGGCTATCTCTTTGTCAGCAACCACCGCAGCAATGCTGACCCGATTCTGATCGGCATTCAGAATCCTGAAACTCAGTTTTGCTTTCTCGCAAAGCAGGAGCTCTTTTCACAGGGCTTCATCGGCTGGCTGCTCAAAAAGCTCGGTGCAGTCGCGATTGACCGCGGTGCCGGTGATGTCTCCGCACTGGAGGAACTGGAAACGCGCCTCAGAGCCGGCGAAAATGCACTGATCTTCCCGGAGGGCACACGCTCAAAAGACGGCAAGCTGATGCACTTCAAAACAGGCGCCGCGCTGATCGCAGCGCAGACCGGTGTGCCTGTCGTGCCGGTCGGCATTTCTTTCGACGGACAGCTGCACTTCCGCAGCCGCATCCTCGTCACTTACGGCGCACCTTTTTCGATCCCGCAGACGGACCCGGAAAAACCCTCCGGTGCCGTACTCAAACAGATCCGGCAGGAAATGTCGCGGAATGTCGCCGCACTGCTGCCGATGCAGACAGAAAGCCAAGTGCAGGAAGATAAGCCTGCGCAGAAGGGAGAATAACCACCTATGAATCGCAGAATTGATTACGGCAAGATCGCGCTGATCCTGACAATCGTCATTCTCGGAATCTTCGCTGTGGACTTCTGCCGCCGCCTATACAGCGACTGGCAGGGTGCAAAGGGTACACTGAATGTACATACATCATCATCGCAGGTTGAATCCATCTCTGATGCTTCCTCCTACGATCCGCTTGTGCCGGAGGAAACCGGCGAAACCGGCACGACAACCGGCGCGGGCGCAAATGCAGGTCCCGACACAACAACGACCGCTGCTGCGCCGCTCACACCGCCCGCGGATTACAGCACATTGCAGGTTTCAACCGCTGACACAATCAAGGGCAGCCTGATCCTTGTCAATGAGGAACACGCATTCAGCGGTGCGGCGGATCTCACGACCTTCGCAGATATCAATTACTCGCATCTGCGTCTGCCGAGAACAGATCTCCAGCTCAACACTGCAATGGCAACCTCGCTGGTTTCGCTCTTCAATGATTTCTACAACGCGACAGGATTCGGCAATCTGCTTGTCTATTCGACCACGCAGGAGCCCGGCTCCGCACAGTACGGTCTCGGCGTTCCTGAGCGTGCTGCCGGTCTTTCTATGGATATCGGCATTCTCAGTGAAACCTCGCACACTCCGTACAGCTCCGCCTCTTATCCGTGGCTCGCGCAGCATGCAGTTGATTACGGCTTCATCCAACGCTTCCCGGCAGGCAAGGAGGAGCAGACAGGTCACAACGCGATGGAATGGCATCTCCGCTATGTCGGCGAACCTCACGCACAGTATATGAAGACCAATGATCTCTGCCTCGAAGAATACCTCGCACTTGTCCGCGAGCACCCGTGGGACAAAGAGCATCTCTCTATCGAAGTCAAAGGCATTATCTACGAGATCTACTATGTTAAGGCCGGCGCAACCGCAACAACCGATATTCCGTACCTGAACGGTACCGATCCGATCATCTCCGGCGACAACATGAACGGCTTTGTCGTAGCATGTGCAAAGACCGGCAGCACCGGCAATGAGCCTGCTGTGGTCATCGGCGACGAAACCACTCCTGCAGCGGAGTAAGCACAAACAATAAGGCAGGATGTAACAAGCATCCTGCCTTTGCTATATCTGATTCTCATGTATACAGAAGAAAAGGCAGGGCGTTAAACCCTGCCTTTCGTTGTTTTACTCCATTTTGCCGCTCAGCTGTAACCCGGTGATCACGAACAGCGCCAGGCAGAAGATCAGCAGAAGGATGCAGCCGACATTCAGCCATGCAGCCTTTCTGAGCTTTGCCTTTTCCAGCGGTACCTCAGCGGGCTCGAGCCGGAACTTCTTGCGGTTCACGATGAGAAGCACGAAACCTGCAATCGCAAGTCCGTATTCACATGTCACGAAAATCAGAAGCGGGATGAGCTGCGGGAGCATTTCGAGCAGACCGGAAATATCGTTTTTCTCAGCGAGCTCGAGGAAACCCTCAAAATCTATGTTTCGGAGGATTGCGCCGGAGATCACGCTACCGCAGAAATTGATGATCATATGGAGCGCGATCGTATACTGGATCTTTCCTGTGCGGATGTAGATGAATGCAAAGAACATGCCGAGCATTGCAGCGAAGAAGCACTGCGAGAAATTGCCGTGGAACAGACCGAACATGATGCCGGACATCAGAATCGCTGTGCCTTCGCCGTATTTGCGGACACGGTCGATCAGGAACTTGCGGAAGATCAGCTCCTCTATGATCGGCGCACCGAGCACTGCAAAGATCGTGATGGCGAGACTTCCTTCGCCGAGGATGCCTTCGTTCAGTACAGAGGAGTCAATCTTGAAGCCGAAGATGGCGCCGAAAATCAGATTGACGAAATTTCCGATCAGCGCTCCGGCAACCATAAATGCAAAGCACATGATCACCGCGATCACAAATTGCCCCGGCTTCATGCTGTATTGCTTCGGCGGAGAAGGCTTGATCGCCTTGCCAATCAGTAAAAAGAGCGGAAAAGCGATGAAATACATCGGTACAAAGTTGAAGACATATTCCAAATTCTTTGACATATTCTCATCGAAACCTGTCAGCTTCAGAATCAGGAACACACCGCCGACAAGAAGCTGTCCGATGAGTCCGTAGAGCATGATGTTCAGAAGCGAGAAAGAGTAGCTGTGCTTCGCTTCCTTGTAAACGGCCTCTGTATCAACCGGCGGCTCCGGCTGAACGGCTGTTTCAGTCCCGATGATTTCGGGCTGATTGAAATTATCTTCCATTTCCCATACCTCATATTATCGAAAAAGCAGCGGCACAAGGGTCACTGCTTTTCCGTATTTTTTATTTCTTCGGATCAATCAGCATACCGCCGGTTTTGGGGTCAATGCCGCGGGCACGAAGCTGCTTCTCGAAGTCACGGTTGATCTTCTCAGTGCGCTTGCGGCGTTTCGCCTCAGCAGCTGAGATCGGACCTGTCGGCTCCGGCTCAGCAGGCTTTGCAGCAGCTCTCGGCTTCGGCTTCGCGGCCGCTGCACGCTTCTTCTTGTCCGGAATATGATACTCGGAGTAGTTGATTGCCTTGCCATCGTCGTGCGGCTGATTGGGGTTCTCGATGCCCATAGATGCCATCAGAGCATCCATATCGAGCACAGGTGCTGCGGATCCGCCCGGAACCATCGGCGCGCCGGTCAGCGGATTTGTCGGGATACCGGCAGAAGGCTGCTCAGGCGGCGTGCTGTAGACAGGCTCGGTGATCGGAATCGGATTGCCCATTGCATCGTATGTCTGGAAAATCTGACGGCCGTCTGCACCGTAGCCGACAAACAGCGGCACAGGGCCTTCCGGTTCGGCGGCTCTCTTCGGCTGTACCGGCTGCTGATAAACAGGCGGTGCGGCAGGCTGCGGTACAGGCGGAGCTGTCGGAACATTCAGCGTCGGGACAGGAGCCTGCGGCGTGCGCTGTGCAGTCGGAACCGTTGTGATCTCGGGAATCACAGGAGCGGGTGCAGGCGGAGCAGGCTGACCCACCCGCGATTGCAGCGTAGGCGCTTCGGGCACCTGCAGAACAGGTGCAGCAGGCGCGGCTGCCGGAGCAGTCGGAACTGTTGCAATCGAAGGTGCTGCCGGTGCAGGAGCACTTCCGGCACCCGGCATCAGGAGCAGGTCATCCAGCGAATCGCTGAGCGACGGTGCAGGAGCCGGTGCGGAGGGCGCAGAAGGAACCGTAAATGCCTCGAGACCGGTCGGTGCGGGCGCAGGCTGCGGTGCAGGTGCGGGCATCGGACGGACAGGCGGCGCAGAAGGAACCGTGAACGCTTCCAGACCGCTTGGCGCGGGTGTCGGTGTTACATCGACAACATCCTCAGGAATCGGAATCTGCGGCCGCTGCACAGGAGCATCGGTCACAGTGACGGTCGGAGAAGACGGTGTCGGAGCACCGAACAGGCTGTCAGCTACACTGCCGAGCGGGTCAGCAGGTGCGGCGCCGGGCACAGGCTCAGAGAACTGTGCAAGAATATCGTCTGCGGCAGGACGCGGAGGCGTGCTCGGCACAGAGAACTGTGCAAGCAGGTCATCTGCACTTCCTGCATTCTGAACGGTACCCGCGGGAGCAGTCGGAACAGCACTCGGCACAGGCGGAATCGCAAACTGTGACAGAACGTCATCCGCAGGCGCGGGCGTCGGAGTCGGCATTGCAGGCTGCGGCGTCGCAGACGGCATAGCCGGAGCACCGGGCGTCGGGATTGCAAACTGCGAGAGCACATCGCCGGCGGGAGCTGCGGGAGCAGAATGCGGTGCAACAGGTGCTGTCGGTGCGCCCGGAACAGGAATCGCGAACTGCGAAAGTACGTCGCCGGCGGGAGCTGCCGGAGCAGGCGGCGGTGCAACAGGTGCTGCCGGTGCGCCCGGAACAGGAATCGCGAACTGCGAGAGCACATCACCGGCGGGAGCTGCCGGAGCAGGCGGCGGTACAACAGGTGCTGCCGGTGCGCCCGGTACAGGGATTGCGAACTGCGAGAGCAGATCACCGGAAGGAGCCGCAGCAGGTGCAGCCTTTGCAGGAATCGGAGCCTGCGGAATCGGCGGGAGACCGGCATTCGGTGCCGGCATTGCTGCGGGCTTCGGGGGCTCAGGCGGCGGCGCCTCGATCGGCTGCTGGCGCTGGGCTCTCACAAGATTCTTGCGCATGGAGGGCGGGACATACTCCCCCTCCGAGGAAGCCGGCGGAGCCGGGCGGGAAGGAAGCGGAGGCGGGATTACATCAGACGAAGCATGATGCCTGGCTGCCTTCCGCTCATTCTTGAGCTGACGCTGCTCTTCCTTGAGCTGGGCTGCCATTTCCCTGTTTGCTTCCTTGATGAGCTTCTTCGCGATCACGGTCTTGCACTTTTCGCAGGTCATCTGTACAACATCCGTCATTTCACCGACAGAGGTATACTGTCCGATGTTTTCCGGCTTAATCAGATTGATGCCGCATGCGGTGCGCTTTCCGTTTTCGGAACCATGGATCACCTTTGTGCTCGCTTTGGTCGTTGAGATCAAGTCAACATGCATAGGATACAACCTCCGGTTGATACTTATTCTGATACAATTATCATTATACTACAAACCCGCAAAAAAATCAACACTTTTGAGAAGAAAAAATGCTATTTGTCAAGGTTTTTGTGCATTACATAAAAAACGCTTTCATTTTTTGGCACTCATGACGAAAAATTCTTTTTATCGACACACTTTGTTCATATTTGAATCCCAATCGGACATAAAAAACGCATAATATGACAGTTTCTTTACCTGATTTCTGCGATACAGCGGCATGTGCTTGGACATTCTGTATAAAAGAAGACCGGAAGCAGCTGCCTCCGGTCCCCTCATTTTTCAACCGTCCACGAAGACGAAATCATCAAGCTCTCCGGTCAGATACTTCATATACCATACAAGATCTGCAACCTCAGCTCTGCCGTTGTCGTTGACATCTGCCGCCAGCTCGCTCGCCTGATCCGGGAATTCGCCCATCATATAACGCTTCGCAAGGGTGAGATCCTTTGCGGTAATCTTTCCGTCGTTGTCCAGATCGCCCCGGGTGAAGCGAATTTCCGGCTTCGGACCGTCGATCGCCGTGCCGTCCGGTGCGCCGATCATCTCGTCGATATAGAAGCTGTCAGAGCCCGCATCTGTCTCAACATAAATCTGCATCTCAGTCGCACCCGCAGGAAGCATAAAGGACTGATTTGCAAGCTGCACCCACTTGCCGGGCGCCGCGCTCTGCGTGTCGATCTTCTCGTAGTGAATTTCGTTATCAGTGCCGCGGTAAGACAAGGTGAAATGGAAGGTCACATCCCCTTCTGCACTCTCGGGAGCCATCGCGACGGTGCTGAAGCTGTATGCCTCGCCGGATTTGAACACGCCGCTGAGATTGTGCGCTGCGCCGTTCCAGGCAGAGGTGCGGTCGGTAACTGCAAGCGCACGCGAGCCCTCAAACGCTGCGCCGCCGCTAGAAGCAACCGTCTCGCCGCCGCGGGAATGGAATCCCTCATCGCCCTTCTCAAATGTATAATGGAACCAATAACCGTCAGCATCCGGTTCCAGAATTACAGGAGCATTCCACTCAGCGCGCTCGTAATCGAAATAGTCGATATCTGCATAGCCGCCGGCAGACTTGGTGCCATAGCTGTATATCGCGCTGCGGTAGCCGGTAAAGAGCGTCAGATCATAGCTCATTCTCAGCGTGTCACCGATCTTCGTCCAGTTATTGCCGTCGAAGGAATAATAGAAATTCGCCTGGTCGATATTGTTTGAAACATTGAAATTGCTGTCAACAGTCGCAAACTTGAAATCGACCTTCAGATAGACTTCATCGCCGTTCATATCCTTCTGCTCGGTGATGGAATGATTCTCATTTTCAACCTTAGTACCTGTGGTGTTGTTCCGTGCGGTGTAGACATGCTTCCTGCCGTCATCACTGACATATACGCCGACATTGCCGTACTTGAACTGGAACGCAGAGAGACCCGCATAATCGCCGGGCTTCATATGGGAGGCGTCCAGCTTGATGACAGAGGAGCATGCAGGACCCTCTGTGCGCATGGTCAGGGTATTGCGTGCGAACAGGAACGAATTATTGGTTGTGGTTTTGTTTGTCAGACGGAGCCAGCCCGGGCGGTCTGTCACAGACCATGCGCTGTTGTCGGGGTTGTGGTTCCACTGCCACTCAAGCGCGAGCTTGTTTGTATCATAGCTGAAATCATCGTCATGTGCGAGCGGGGTACCCGTGTAGCTGCCGGAAATCTGGAGCGTCGTCGGCGCCTTTCCGTTCACGCCCATGACAGGCCAGCCGTTCTCCCACCTGAACGGCACCAGCACCGGCACTCTGCCGACTGCACCGTGATCCTGGAACAGCAGCGCATACCAGTCGCCCTCGGGTGTCTGCACGACACCGCCCTGCGCAACGCCGCTGCCGTAGGTGCCGAGGCCGGATTCCAGAACGGTCTTGCTCTCCCAGTTGCCCGTCAGCGACTTGGAACGATAGCAAAGCTCAAGTCTCGGATGCCCGCTCGGCCAGGCAATCAGGAAAATATAATAGTAATCACCGATCTTGTGGATGTGTGAGCCCTCACCCGCAAGACCCGAGAGTCCGGTGCTGAACAGCTTTTTGTCAAGACCGCCCCACTTGAAGTCGGTCATTTCATCGTTGAATTCCTTGATGGAGATATTGCCGCCTGCGCCGTAGACAAGGTACTTGCGCCCGTCATCGTCAAAGAGCATGGAGGCGTCGTGATACATGCCGTTCAGCACAGTGCGCGTCCAGTTGCCGCTCTCAATGTCGTTTGTCTTGTAGATATAGGATTTGCCGGTGCCGTAGCTGCCGAAGAACACATAGAATGTGCCGTCATGATAACGGAGCGAGGTCGCCCACTGTCCGTGTGCATAATCATGCTTGCCGTTCTTCAGGTTCTGCACATCTCCGTCGGCGTAGGTATCATAGACATAGCCGCAGATCTCCCATGAAAAGAGATCTTTCGACTTCATGATCGGCACGCCCGGTGTAAAGTACATCGTGGTGTGTACCATGTAATAGGTATCGCCGACGCGGATGATGTCATCATCCGGCACATCCGCATAGATAAACGGATTGGCGATGGTGTCGGCTGCCGAAGCCGGCAGCGCGGGTGCGGTCTGCGGCAATACCGTGAGCAGACCGGCACAGCAGAGCGCCGCTGTGCAGGCACTGAGCAATCTGTGCAGTTTCATGATTCAATTTCCCCTTTTGCAAATAAAAATATTTTTGATGCATCTCTTTTTTCCGCCGGAGGTTTTATGTTTTCTCCGAACGGCGCTATTCCGCCCCATTTTAACCAATTATACCAGAGACAGCGGGAGAAAACAATGCACTTTCAGCACAAAAGCATTCATTTTTGCAGATGTTTTGTGCACGATATTCTTATATTGCAATATAGTCTCATTAAATGATATGCCAGCTTTATATATGTGCACACCCTACAAAATGATTTCTGAACAGTATCATTTCAGGTGGAAAATGCAAATCGTATAGTTTTTCTGAAAAAAATTCATTGCAGGGCTAGACAGCGCTGCGGTATAATAAGGATGCGGGAGTATACCCGTCAAACAATACAGGGGGAATTGAAATATGAAACACAAAAAACTCGCCTGCGGCGTCACAGCCGCGCTTTGTCTCAGTATGCTGGGACAGCTGCCCGTTCTGCCCGTTTCAGCGGACAATCCGATCATTCAGACGAGCTTCACGCCAGACCCGGCACCTGTGGTCTTCGGCGATGAACTCTATGTTTACACAGGATGCGACAAGGACGGGAACAACGGCAACTACACTATGACCGGCTGGCAGTGCTTCTCCACAAAGGATATGAAGAACTGGACCGATCACGGCAGAGTCATGGAAGACACGGATTTTTCTTGGGGAAACGAAAATGATGCGTGGGCTTCCCAGTGCATCGAACGCAACGGAAAATACTATCTCTATGTCACCTCAACGGATAATCAGGGACGCGGCAGAGCAATCGGTGTTGCGGTCGCGGATTCGCCGGAGGGACCTTTCAAGGATCCGATCGGGAAGCCGCTCTGCGGTCCGAACTGGTGGTATATCGACCCGACTGTCATGATCGACGACAACGGGCAGGCATGGCTCTTCTTCGGCAACCCGACACTCTACTATGTCAAGCTGAATGAGGATATGATTTCCACCGACGGCGAGGTCAAGCAGTTTGATATGAACACAAGCGCCTTCGGTCCCGGTGACGGCAAGGACCGCAAATCGGCATACGGCGAAGGTCCTTGGATCTACAAGCACGGCGATCTCTACTACATGGTCTACGCTTCCTTCTACAACGGCGAAGGCGGCGAGAGCATGTGCTATTCAACCGGTCCTTCGATTACAGGTCCGTGGACATTCCGCGGTCAGATCATGAAGATGCACAACTGCTTCACGACCCACGGCGGCATCATCGACTTCAAAGGGCACTCCTATCTGTTCTATCACAAGAACGGGCTCAAAGGCGGCGGCACCTTCAACCGCAGCGCCTGTGTCGAGGAGTTCACCTACAACCCGGACGGCTCCATTCCGCTCATTTCGCCGACCAATGCAGGCCCCGATCAGCTTGAAACCTTGAACCCCTTTGAGCGCGTGGAAGCGGAGACTATGAGTTGGAGCGAGGGCATCAAGACCGAACCGAGCGCAGACGGCAAGACCATGGCGATCGGCTTCATCGAGAACGGCGACTATATCAAGGTCAGCGGCGTCGATTTCGGCGATGACGGCGCAAGCACCTTCTATGCCAGCGTTTCCTCCAACGGTCAGGGCGGCACGATTGAGGTGCATCTCGATGATGTGACCGGTCCGATCGTGAGCACGGCATCTGTCCCTGTCACCGGTGACTGGAAAAAGTATGTGACAGTCGAAAGCGAAGTGACCGGCGCAAAGGGCACGCATGACCTCTATCTGCGCTTCTCCGGCGGAGACAGCTACCTCTTTAACGTAGACTGGTGGCAGTTCAGCAAGCAGAGCAGCACATCCTTCCGTCTTGCGGACTGTGATGGCGACGGCAAGGTCAACGCAGCAGATTTCACCATCGCAAAGCGCGGCGCAATGTCAGGCTTCAAGGATATTGCAGCAGAAAAGGCGGCAGACGTGGATCAGAGCGGCACAGTCGATCTGACTGATATTCAGTGGTATGTTTCGTTCCTCACCGGCGAGACCGACGCGCTTCCTGAGAAGTACACGCCGCCCACACCGCCTCCTTCTGCGTTCAATTACGATTCCGCAGTGACCTTCCACGAGGCACCGGGTGAATACTTCGAGGACAAGGCAGCGCAGAAGGGCACTGTGGTCAAAGAGGATTACAACGGCATCAACGGCAATAAGACCATGTATGTCTATCTCCCCTACGGCTACGACACAAGCAAGAAATACAATGTCTTCTATCTGATGCACGGCGGCGGCGAGAACGAGACCACCTGCTTCCAGGATAAGTGGACGCATATCAACTATATGCTCGACCGCATGATCGAAAACGGCGAAATCGACCCGATGATTGTAGTCACGCCGACATTCAACAACTGCCCGAGCAACGACGGAAACATGGGCGCAGGCACGGTCTGGGATGAAATGCGACGCACGATCATTCCGTATATCGAAGGCAAGTATTCGACCTATGCAGAAAACACTTCCATCGAAGGACTTCAGGCTTCTCGCTATCACCGTGCATACGGCGGCTTCTCAATGGGCGGTGGTTCCACATGGAATAACTTTGCAAACAATCTCGATATCATTGCGTATTTCATGCCGCTGTCCGGCCACAGCTGGGTCGGCAAGGACGGTCTGACGCAGGAAATCGACAAGCTCGGCATGAATACAAGAGAGTATTTCGTGTTCGCGGCAACCGGCGATGATGATATCGCTTACGGCAACATGAACGGTCTTGTGAATTCGATGAAGCAGGACAGCCATTTTGTCTACACAAGCGACTTCTCAAAGGGCAACTTCTATTATCTTGTTGCGCCCGGCAGAAATCACTGGTGGGGCAATGTCAGACATTATATCTATGATGCACTCCCCTACTTCTTCCATGAGGGCGTCTGATGTGTGAACAATAAGTCACCGGCGTGCGGAAACTCACCGCACGCCGGTTATTTTGCCGGAGCACTTGAAATCTGCATCAATCTGTGCTATAATAGATGCAGTCTGTACGGGATCCGCCGGCAGACTTCCGTGATATGAACGAGGAACGAAATATGAAACAGAAAAAAATGATCTCCCTTTGTGTATTGCTTCTTGCAGCCGGTATGCTCACTGCCTGCGGCGGAGAGTCAAGCACAACTGCGGAATGCGGCAATGCAGAAACGACAACTGCCGCATCCGATACGACAACTGCCCCCGCAGATACGACTGTTTCCCCTGCTGCCGATACAACGGCATCCTCCGCTGATACAACGGATCCTTCTGCGGCAGAAACTGCCGCGTCACTGAATGAAACCGTACCCGCAGAATCCCGGGCTGTGTCCGATGACACATTCAGCGATGATATGCTGATCTTTCTCGCAAGCCGATATTACGGCTCACGCAACAACTGGGTCCCGGAGTTCATTGATGTTGACAGCACGGAGGATCCCGATACCGCAGCGATCCATCTCTATGATTTGATCGACAACCACACTTCCACCTGCGATTGGTACTATGTCAGCCGTAAGTCGGGAAGCGGCGAGGATTTCCTTGGAAATCC
Organism: Oscillospiraceae bacterium; assembly: GCA_016291435.1. Taxonomy (GTDB): domain Bacteria; phylum Bacillota; class Clostridia; order Oscillospirales; family Ruminococcaceae; genus Firm-04. The sequence continues at coordinate 25,245 of JAEEXH010000015.1, read as the reverse complement.
CGTGAATCTCAACGAACGGCCGATCGAAGTATATGATCCCGAAGTACCGCAGCGCTCCGATATTCCCGATACCGCCTGCTGCGGCGTACAGTATATCGGTTCTTTCCCTGCCGGCACAGGAAAAGCAAACGGATACAATGCCGCTCTGATCGAATACTTTTTGCTGGAAGGCTACGATGAGGAATATCCGTTTCTCGGCGGGCTCATGAACGAGAAAACTTTCGCAGAGACACAGGCTGCGCAGGAGCTTTACCTGATTATTCCGCGAGACCGCGAAGCACATGTTGTCGTGACCGAATGCGATCCGGTCGAGGGCAGCATATGGGGACGCATCTACAGCAGCTACAACGGCACTCCGTTCCTGCTTTACTGCAATCACAGCGAGATCGCATCGGATGTGCAGATCCAGATCACGGATAACAGCGGCGTGCATGAGGCTTTTTCTGTGTATCTCAGCGGCATGGACGGGAGCCCGAAGGCGGACAAGGACTGCGCATATATTCTGACACCGGAACTGCATAAACAGTATCCTGATTAAAATGGGGTGATTCACCTGAAACTGAAAAGTATTCTGGCAGCAATGACAATCTGTGCAGCATTTGCTCTGACAGGCTGTGCAGGCATGTCGTCGCTCCCGCAGGCTGAAACCATGCCTGCGCCGACAACCACAACCACTGTGACAACGACAACAGAACCTGTCACAGAAGCCGAGACCACAACACAGCCGCAGATCATCGGCGGCATGAATCCGCTCAGCGGCGAAATGAATCTTGATCCTGCGGCAGAGGGCAAGCGTCCGGTCGCTGTCATGATCAACAATCTGAAGGGCGCACTTCCGCAGTACGGCATCGAGGCCGCCGATGTGATCTATGAGCTTCCCGTTGAGGGCGGTATTACGCGCATGATGGCGGTTTACCCGGATTACCAGCATATGCCGAATGTCTGCTCCGTGCGCAGCTGCCGGTATTATTATCCCATCCTCTGCCTCGGCATGGATGCAATCTACTGCCACTGGGGCTGCGACCAGACCATCGCGAAGGAGACACTCGAACGCACCGGCATCGACCATCTCGACGGCGGATTTCTGTTCGGGCAGCTCTTCTTCCGGGATCCGAACAGAAGCGGCTATGCTGTTGAACACAGAGGCTATCTCGACGGTGCAAAACTCCCGGGATTTATCGCACAGAAGGGCTTCCGCACCGACCGTGCCGCCGAGTATCAGCAACCGATGTTCCGTTTTGCGGATCCGGATACACCGATCACACCTGCACAGATCAAAACGCAGCGCCTGACGCTCAATTTCTCCGACAGCTATTTCAGCACATTTGAATATGACAGCGCTGCGGGAAAGTATCTGAAATTCCATTCCGGCAATCCGCACATCGACCAGAGTACCGGCAATCAGCTCGTGTTTGAAAATGTGTTTGTCCTGCAAACCGATATTCACCCGCGTGAGGACGGCTATCTTATGGATGTTGCGCTCACGGGCGGCAGCGGTTACTACGCAGCAAACGGCGGAATGGAAGCGATCACATGGACAAAGGAAAGCGAAACCGCACCGATCCGCGTGTTCCATACTGACGGCACAGAACTGACTGTCAGCGCGGGAAAAAGCTACATCGGCATCATCGGCGAGAACAAGAAAATCTCGTTCAGCGATCAATAACTGCGCATCTGCGATAAAAAGCACCTCTGCGGGAAATCGCCCGCGGAGGTGCTTTTTTATCATGCTGTTCAATTTACGGAACCTGTCTGCGGAATTTTCCCGGCGTCATACCTGTCACCTTCTGGAACTGCCGCAGAAAATAATTGCATTCATCATAGCCGCAGGATTCTGCAATGCTCGCTGCGCTCTGCACAGTCGTAGTCAGGAGATACATCGCAAGGAATACACGCGCACGGATCACATCCTGATGGAAGCTGACGCCGAAGAAATCCTTGTAGATCTGGCGGAAATAGCCCGAGCTGAACGAATATCGGCGGCAGATATTGTCCGTATCACATTCATCCAGCGCATAGACACCGTTTCGCACTGCAAACAGTTTGTCGGCATGGGGCTGCCGCTGCTGCAAAATATGTGCTTCGGTCGCATCCTCAAGCATCACATTCACCTCAGAAATACACTGCTCGGCGGACATATCGGAATCAAACACGAGCTGGCGGATCATGATTGCATCCCCGCCTTCAGAGCGGCAAATGTTTGTATGATGCAACAGCACAGCGCGCAGTTTTTCGGTAACTCGCACGAGCTCCTCAGAGGAATTGACCGGTATCCCCGCGCAGAGCAATGTCTGCACATCAATTCTGCCGCAGACACAATCCTGTAGTCCGACCATGCGGAACACCTCAGAAATCTTTTGCAGCAGCGCAGTTTTTCTGTCCTGCGTGTCTGGCGTGAAGAGCTGATCCGGCGTATCGAGACGAATCGCGATCGCGTAAATCGGCTTCGACGCATCAGTAAGCTGAGCCCCGAGCGCACGGATCGTACCGCGCTGATTATAAAGTCCGGTCAGAGAATCGCGTTCATCTGAGAGATTCTGGCATTGCAGCAGATAGCGGATGTCATTCTTCATGCAGAGGAAGGTCAATCCGATTGAAATTGACTTCATCCAGTTGCGGAAAATATCATCGTAGGTATCCGGATTATGGTATTCAAGCACAAAATAGCCGAAGAGATGTTTCTCGAAAAACAGCGGCAGATAATAATGCACAGCATTATCCGGCGAAAACGCATAGAGCGAATCAAATTCGTAGCGCGTGCAGCGAATCGCAGGCTTCTCAAGATGCCAGGGCATGACGCTGCGGCAGCTCATCATTTCGGTCGGCGTATCCGCTTTGGTATCATACCAGTTATCAAACAGGCAGAGAAACATATTCTGCACCCAGCGGACATTGAACTGGTGCGCTGACAGCACCTTGATCAGCTCATCGAGCGTGCCGCAGAGCGTGAGCTGCTGTTCCATTGTGCCGAGCACGTTCCATTTATTATACTGCTGCTGTGTGCGGAGAAGACCGAGCTCATCATGGAGCTGTGTCTGCTCCGTGCCACACGGGCAGCTTGCGCCGGAGATCCAGATGCCCTTTGGCGGCTTGAACGGCTCCGGCTCTTTGCCCTCGGAAAGTGCAGCAACAATATCGACCGACGAAATACCGAGCTCCTGACGTCCGCGCTGAAAGGTGCTCAGCAGCGGCGAGTGATAAACGCGCTCGTGGATAAATTCATACCCTGCAACAGTGATATCCTCGGGCACACGCACATGATACTGTAAAAATGTATCCAGCATGCCGAACGCCATATAATCATTTCCGCAGACGACGCCCTCCGGCATCGGAAGGTCTCCGCGAATATACGCATTTGCGAGCTTTTCGCCGGAATCCGTCCAGAAGTTTCCGTAATGTACGCGGGAAGGATCAAATTCGACCCCATGTGATTCGAGCGCACGCCGATACCCGCGCACGCGGTCTTCGGAAGCACCGTTTCCCTCGAATCCGGTCAGAATATCAATCTTTGTAAAGCCGTGCTTCTCAAGGAGATGATTTGTGATCTCCTCCATATCATCCTCGTCACTGGAATTGATAAACCGCACATTCGGGAAGTCCAGAGTCGGGACATAAATACCGATGATGACAACGGGAATATCCTGCCGCTGCTCGAGCATTGAACGAATCTTCTCGCGGAGCTTCTCATTGAGAATCGACTCTGAGATCAGGATCAGTCCGCAAAGCTCCTGCGAAAAAATCAGCTCATAGACGCTGTTTTCCAGATCTAACGCCTCGTCATATTCATACGGATTATATATATTGGAGAACACAACTGTCTTTTTCCCAAGCTCCTGCGCCCTCTTAATCAGACCCTTCATGATCTCACGCTGTTCGATGCTGTTGACTTCCGCTGCGACAACGCCGATCGAGGATCTCTTTCTATCTGTCATGGTGATCCCCCCTGCACTTCATTATAAACGAAAGTTGTGCATTTGTCAAGCTATTTTTCTGCGTTTTGTCCATATAATATATCAGAAACGCAGAAAACAAACATAAATACGCAATAAAAAAGCTCCCGCACAGCTTGCGCTGCGCGGGATAGTGGGGGACCACACCAATGAAATCATGATTTCATGGCAGATCTGCAAATATAGTAAAAAATCTATTAGGCTTTGAAAATCATACGGACGAAATTATAGATATGTGCTCTGATGCAGTTATCGCCGTGATAGCCACCGTTCACAACATGCCAGATATGCGGTGTGCCCGCCTTATCAAAATTATTGTGATAGCCCTGCGGGGTGCCCAAACCGACAACATCATCATTGGTGCCGCCCGTCAGCAATACCAGGGAAGGTGCTGCCTCCTCACTGCCCCAGCTCCACGGACCCTCGACGCCCGGTGCCGGGCAGATCGCGCCGATGTAGCCGAACTTATCTGCGTACTTCATGCCGATGCGCAGAGACTCTCTGCCGCCCATCGAGAAGCCGGTCACCGCTGTATTTGCTTTACCGGTCGCAACGCTGTAATTGCCTTCGATATGCGGCATCAGGCTGTCAACAATATCATCGACGAAATTGTCATAGCCGACACTGGATTCATAATCCGAGAAACTCGTTGCGCTCTCTTTCGTCGGGTGCGTGAAAACCAGCGGCACGACAACGATCATTTCCTTTGCAGCGCCCTCAGCGATTGCATTCGTAATGATCTGCGGGGTCGGAATCGGAGGCGCATTGCCGGTAAGAATCATACGGTCCTCATCCTCGAAGAAGCCGTGCAGCAGATACAGAACCGGATATTTCTTGCTCGGGTCGTAGTTTGCAGGAAGCATGATGTTATAGGGCTTCTGCTTATTTGCTTTCTTGGAGAAATAATACTCCTTCTTCACCTGCGGATAAGTGACGCCGTTTTTCTTCTGTGTGGAGGAATTCGGCTCAAACTCGACGAGTGTGTCCTTCACAGCGTTGGTATACTCCGTGATGGTGCGCATGCTGCCGGTATAGACTTCTTCCTGCTGCGACTGCGCCTCCGGGAACTCCTCTGTCTCGCCGGTAAGATATTTCACATACCAGACAATGTCCGCGACGGTCACATCCCCGTCCTGATTGACATCTGCTGCGAGCTTTGCTGCGGCATCCTTCAGCGTGCCCATTGCGACACGCTTGGCAAGGGTAAGATCCTTTCCGTTGATCTTGCCGTCGCCGTCCACATCGCCGAGCTTGAAAGTGATCGGTGCGGGACCTGCAATCTGCATGCCATCGGGTGCGCCGATGACTTCATCGACATAGAAGCTGAGGGTCGTGTCCTCGGTCTCAACGTAGAGCTTCAGATCAGAAGCGCCTGCCGGGATCTTAAAGGATGGATTCGCAAGCTGTGTCCACTGACCTTTCACGACGGTTGCACTTGCCACCTTGTCATAGTGTGCAGTGCCTTCGCTGTCGGTATATTCAAGCGTCAGATGGAAGGTCTCTGTCGCGCCGCCCTCGGTGTAATTGACATCAGCACTGAAGCTGAAGGAATCGCCGGGCTTGAAGGTCTTGCTGCTCAGCGGACGGGTCGCGCCGTTCCACACAGCAGTTCTGCCGGTAACTGCGAGAGACTTGCTGCTCTCGTATGCAGCCGCGCCGGAAGCCGCAACGGTCGCTGCGCCTCTGCCGGTCCAAGTGCCCTCGCTGCTCTCAAACGTGTCATGGAAGAAGTAGCCGTCGGGATCAGGCTCAGGCTCGCCGGTGCTGACCAGGAAGGTCGTGACGGACTGTGCCGGAAGCTGTGCGGTGAAGCCGCCGTCATTGAAGGACGGAGCGCTGCATGCACGGAAATTCTCGGTGGAGGTGGAGTGCCATGCAGACACATCGGAGATCTTCTCGCCGCCGGAAAGGGTGAAGTTCTCAGTCGTACCGTTGCTCCCCTTGTTGATTGCAACAATCGCGACTGTACCGTCTTCATTCTGATATGCGGAGCAAAGGACATTGCTCTCGGGCTTTTCCGTCGCTGCGATACGGACTGCACCCGGACGCACCCACTTGGAATACTGTGCCATGCAGGCGCCGCGCTTCGAGACTCTGCCGTCATCCCACATCAGGCTGTACTGACGGCGGATATACCACCAGACATAAGCGCTCATGTTGCCGACGACCAGACCGTTGTGAATGTTCTCAGCCGCCTGGAGCGCCTGATCCCATTTATCTGCGGAATTCGCGTCGGAATTCGGGACATACACCTCGGTCATCCAGATTTCCTTGCCGCAGTTCTTCACGGTCGGGTAGTCCATCGAATCGCGGGAGGTGCCGTAGAAATGCGTGCCGAAGAGATCGCAGTTTGCAAACGCCTTCGGATTGTTGATGATCTGTTTATAATAGTTCTTGCCGTAGCCCCAGCTTTCGGGACCGTACTGGAAGCTCTCAGGCGACATCAGCTTGACATTGGTGCCCTCCTTAACCGTTGAGGCGTAGTTTGCGATGAAATTCGTCGCACGCTCAGGAGACCAGAAGGTCCATTCTCTCGAGTAGTCCGGCTCGTTCTGAACCGAGATGGAGTAGAGGTTGATGCCCTGCCCCTCCATATACTTGACATAGCTGTTGAGATGCTGTGCATACTGCGGCTCTGCTCCGTTATTGAGCACATAGAGACCGGTCTGATCGGTGCCGCCGCCTTTGCTGCGCATGCTTGCAGGCGGATTCCACGGCGTCGCAAAGACGGTTGCGCCGAGCGCCTGTGCGCGCTTTGCAGTCGGGACGGCATTCTTCCATGCGTTGGAATCGTCGCTGACAAAGATACGCAGGATTGTCAGACCGAGCTCATTGGCGCCGTTGCCGAACGCAGTCTGCACCTGCTCCGCAGTCATGTCGCCGCCCGCGCCGTACTGGGTGTTGACGCTCTGCCATTCCGGGTGGTTCATGCCGCCGAAGCCGCGGATCGTCTGATAGGTCACGCTGGTGTCCACGGTGCAGCTGCCTGCTGCCGCAGCCGGAATCGCCGGGAATACCGACAATGCTGACAGAAGCATTGTCGTGCTGAGTAGTGCGGAAATCCCCTGCCGCACACGCTTGCCTGATGTTTCTTTCATCGTGATTCCCCCTGTATGTTTGTAGAGACAGATAGCGGTGAGAGTCCGCTGTATACGAATCGGTCAGATGCACTTTTGGGCATCTTAACCATATTCATCATACCATATGCAAAAACAAACAGCAATGCAGAAAACGCATATTTTATGGAGAAAATAAAGTTTTTTCTCCTGTTTGCACAAAAACAGCAAATAGGTTTATGAAGTTTCAGAGAAATTCTGCGTTTTATCCACAAATTCTATAAAAATGACATTGATTTGCAGCCTATCTTGGAATAGAATAGAATTGTCGGGTGCCATAAAGCTGCGGTGCGCGCCGGAATCTGTCTTGCATCCCCCTTCATGCATTACAATTCACGGCATACACCGCGGACCTTATGGTGAACTCAGACAGTATCAGAAAACCTTCTTTTTTACTACACAGGGGGAAATGAAATCATGAGGAGAAAAAACCGGATCACATCACTGCTCACCGCAGCAGTGTGTACGGTCTCGATGCTTTCCGTGATGCCGCATGTGCTGGTATCGGCAAGCATCGCCGTACAGAACGACTTTGAAGTCACCTACGAGGGCTGGCACGGTTCCGATATGGATGTCGAAGTGCAGGCACGCGAGGGCATCGGATTCGATGATTCCCGCGGCATGCTCGTCTTCGCAAGAACCGACGCTTCCCAGGGTGCACAGGCTGAAAAGGGTTATTACCTTTCGCCGGATGTCACCTACACCTATTCTGTTCGCGTTTACAGCGAGACAGCAGACACCTTCCGCTTTGTCCTGACCACCAAGGACATTGATACCGCGGAAGACAATGTTGTCACGCTCGATACGCAGACTGCCCCCGGCGGTCAGTGGATCACCCTGAGCGGCACCTACAAGGCACCGAAGAATCACGGTGAATTCCAGCTCAACATCACAACGGATTCCGTCAAGGACTTCCGCTTCGACGATCTCAAGATCACGACAGATGAGCCCGATACCCTGACTGCAAGTGCAGCAGAACAGGGCATCAAGGATGAGATCGTCAATTTCGGTATCCGTTCGGGCAACATCCTGAACGGTGGTACCATCGGCAACGACGGCATCAAGACCAGACTTCTGAAAGACTGCAATGCAATCGAGTGCGAAAACGAGACCAAGCCGGATGCAACACTTTCGCAGAGCGGCTCCTCGAACACCGACATCAAGGTTCGTACAAACAGCTTCGCAGCAATCGCAGACTGGTGCGATAAAAACGGACTCGCCTTCCGCGGACACACGATGGTGTGGCACAGCCAGACACCTGAGTGGTTCTTCAAGGATAACTTCCAGAACGGCGGAAACTGGGTCAGCTCCAGCGTCATGGATCAGCGCATGGAAAGCTACATCAAAAATATGTTTGGCGCTTTCAAGAGCCAGTATCCGACCCTGAATCTCTATGCATACGATGTCTGCAACGAGTGCATCTCCGATGACAGCTCCAAGACCGCTAACAACGGTGACGGCCGCCGTAATCCTGGCATGCCGACGCAGCAGGATGCGAAATCTCCTTGGGTGCAGGTCTACGGCAGCAACGCATTTATTGAAAAGGCTTTCACCTTCGCGGCAAAATACCGTCCGGAAGGCTGCAAACTCTTCTACAACGACTACAACGAGTACTGGGATCACAAGCGCGACTGCATCATTAGAACCTGCAAGCCGCTGCTTCAGAAAGGCGTGCTCGACGGCATCGGCATGCAGTCTCATGTTGATGCACAGGCGAACACCTTCTCTGGTACCACAAACTATCTGAAGGCAATGGATATGTATCTCAGCAACGGCTTTGAGGTGCAGATCACTGAGCTGGATGTTTCCGTCAAGGATGGCGGCGACGCCAGCACACAGGCTACAAAGTATGCGGCAATTCTCTCGCATGCAATCGAAAACAATGTGAACAATCCGAACGGCCCTCATGTCACACTGTTCCAGGTCTGGGGACCTGATGACGGTCATACATGGCTTGGCTCCGGCACATATCCCCTGCTCTATGATTCCAACGGCAATCCGAAGTCTGCTTACACTGCACTGACTTCTGTTGTCCCGAAGAGTGAATGGGGCGACGGCACCAAGTTCGCGGGCGGTATGGAAATCAAAGAGCCCGAGCTCGACGCAGACGGCTACTGGTTCCACTACACCTTCGAGAACGGCACCGAAGACTTCTCCGGCCGTTCCGGCGGCGAAACTCTGACCTCCTCCGGCAGCGCAGCCTATGCAGGCAGCAAGTCCCTGTCTGTTACCGGCAGAACCGCTGCATGGCACGGTGCATCTCATGCACTGAACAGCCGTGTCTTCAAGGCAGGCGAGAGCTACAGCTTCTCCGGCTGCGTACAGCTTGCTTCCGGCTCTGCTTCCGAGACTGTCCACTTCACCATGCAGTACAAGATCGGTGACGAGACCTACTACGAGAAGATCAAGTCCACCGATGCTGTCAAGGGCGAATGGGTACAGCTCGCAAACACCAACTTCAAGATTCCTGAGAACGCAACCGATATGTACATCTACTTTGAGTGCGACGGCGCGGATGCAAGCTACTATGTGGATGAAGTCATCGGCGCACCGGCCGGCACTGTGATCGCAGGCCCGGGCGAAGGCAAGAAGGTTCTCCTCGGCGATGTCTCCTGCGACGGCAAGCTGAATGCTGCTGACCTCACGCTCATGAAGCGCGCACTCATGGCAAACGGCAAGTTCGACAACAACATCGCAAAGATCAATGCAGATGTGGATCAGAACGGCAAGGCCGAGCTCAAGGATGCTGTCCTGCTGTTCCAGTTCCTCCTCAGAGAGATCGACGAGTTCCCGGTTGCTGAGGTCGAGGTCGATTTCAGCGAGATGGAAAAGGTCTTCCAGAGCATCACTCCCGGCACCTCCCTCAAGAAGGACAACGAAAACAATCCGCTGACCACACAGCGTTTCGGCGCAGACCCCGGCTGGATGGTCTACAAGGACAGACTCTATATCTACACCACCAATGACGCATGGGAGAATTATTCCGGCGGCGGCTACCAGATTAACACCTACAACTCCGGCACGATCAACTGCGTTTCTACCGCCGATATGGTAAACTGGACCGATCACGGCGCAATCCCGGTCGCAGACCGCAACGGCAGAACCACCAACGGCGCTGCTAAGTGGGCAGGTGCTGCATGGGCACCGGACGCTTGCTGGAAGACCATCGACGGCAAGGATAAGTTCTTCCTTTACTTTGCAAACTCCGCAGGCGGCATCGGCGTCCTGACCGCTGATTCCCCGACAGGTCCCTGGTCAGATCCGCTCGGTCACGCTATGATCACCGGCTCTACCCCGAACTGCAGTGATGTTGTCTGGATGTTCGACCCGGGCGTGTACTACGATCCTGAGACCAATGAAGGCTATATCGCATTCGGCGGCGGCAGAGCAAACAATGTTGCTGCTGCAACCCCCGGCACCGGCAGAATCGCAAAGCTCGGCGATGACATGACCTCCCTGAGCGGCAATCCTGTCAAGATGCAGACCCCGTATCTCTTTGAGGATTCTTCCATCATCAAGATCGGCGATACCTGGTATTACTCCTACTGCTCCAACTGGAATGTTCCCGGCGGCACCAACATCAACGGCGTTACTTTCGGCAATGCGGATATTCTCTACATGACATCCAAGGAGCCGCTCAAATGTGCATGGGGCACCTCCGATCTCAAGGGCAATGTGTTCAAAAATACTGCAACACAGGGCATCGACAAAGGCGGCAACAATCACCACTCGATCATCTACTTCAAGGGTGACTACTATGTCGCATATCACTCCCGTCAGTATTCTCTCCGTACAGGCATGACCTTCACCAACAAGGATAATCCGAGCGAGAAGAGCAATGACGGCAACTACCGCTCCACGCAGATCAACAAGGCAACATTCAATCCTTCCAACGGCAGCATCACCTGCAACGGCAATATGACCGGATGCGAACAGCTTGAGACCCTGAATCCGTATGTGACTCAGCAGGCTGAGACCATGGCAAACCAGTCCGGCATCCAGGTCAAGGGCGTCGGCGATACGGTTGTCAACGAGATCAGCAAGGGCGACTGGATCAAGGTCAAGGGCGTCAACTTCGATGAAGGCTGCCGCAAGATCACGGTCAAGGCAAGCTCTCAGAACGGCGCTGTCATTAAGGTTTCCACCGGAAGCGCAACCGGCACTGCATTCGCATATGTTCAGGTTCCGGCAGGCAGTTCCAACAAGGAAATCACCGTCTCCTGCAAGAATATCACCGGCGTGAACGACATCGTATTTGAGTTCAGCGGTGAAATGGAATTTGACAGCTGGAAGTTCAGCTGATCAGAAACAGCATATCTACCTTCTCTGAGCGGATGCTCCGTCTGAAAACGGCGGAGCATCCGCTCTTTTGCATTTTACATTTTGATAATATCATGATGCGGACTTGATGAACACACCTGTGATATGATAAAATAGCAGGGAAAGGAATCCCCTATTCTGATTACAGGAGGATTACACATGAAATATAAACGGTTTGGAGCCATGATCGCCGCGGCAATGCTGCTCACCGCATGCCAGCAGAATCCTGACTCCGGCATTGTGGTGCACAAGGATATGGAGCGCGTCATCAGTGAGGCGGAGAACAGCGATGACAGCAAGGCGAATCTTGCAGAAATCCGTGAGACCTCATCGGAGCATTATGAAACGAAAATCGAAAACCAGGCGCTGCACATTGAGGTCTCCGTGAATGCTGATGTGGAACTGCCGGAAACCGACAAGCTGTCTGTATTCCGCGTGCAGCAGCATACCTTCACGGATGAGGGAATCGCAAAATACCGCGAAGTGCTGCTCGGTGATACGGAGCTCTATGATTACGCAGCGGCATTTCAGAAGACAAAGCGCGATCTAGAACATGAGATCGCAGTCGTGAGAGAAAACTACGAAGCGCGGCTGGCAGAAAGACAGAATCCGGAAAATGATGAGGTCATGCGTGAGGAGTATGATTCACTCATGAAGCTGCTGGAGGAACAGTACAACGCAGCGCCGGACGAAGCACCGATGGTGCGCTCAGAGGGCAGGCTGAAACAGAATGCGGAAGCATTCCGAAATGATCCGGGAAACAGCATCCTGAAATGGCGGAATGAGATGTCGCCGGAGGGCAGCACCTTACATGAGATCAGTGCAGACAAAAAGACGGTGTTTTCTGTGATTAACGACCCCGTGAAAGGGAATATGCTCACCTTCTTTGTGTCCCCTACCGAAGGAGGCGCCGCATACAAGAGCACATACCCTGTTCCTGACAGACTGATCGTGCGCAGCGGAAGAAATGTGCCGGAGAATTTCATCGACCATTTTCAGTATGACGGCAGCAAAACCTATGTGCCGGTCGAAAACGATTCATGTGAACTCTCGCAGGAGGAAGCTGAACAGCAGGCAGAGGATTTTATGAAAAAACTCGGGCTCCCGGACTTTGTGCTGAAAGAGGGCGGACGCTATGCAGAACTGGTGATGGATGCGAACAAGACAAACACACTCTATCGCACAAATTATATTCTGCGCTATGTCCGTGACCTCGGGGGCGTTCCGCTCCGTCAGGACAGCGGTACGAAATACTATCAGGAAGACAGCGGCGATTACCGCAAGAATATCTGGCCGGCTGAGCTGATCGAGTTTCATATCTCAGATGCAGGGCTGCTCGGATTTACCTATTATGCACCGCTGGACATGACGGAAACGGCGGTCGAAGATGCGGCGCTGAAACCGTTTTCCGAGGTTTGCGGTACCTTCGAGAAGATGCTGCCGGTCACGCAGGCACGCGAAGACAATCTGGGCAAGAAAATCAAAATCACAAAGATCATACTCGGCTACTCTCGCATCTCAGAGCGGGACAGCTGGGACACAGGGCTTGTGGTGCCTGTCTGGGCATTCATCGGCACCTCACAGCTCACCGATGACAATGGCAGCACACTCTGGGATCCCGAAAGCAATTACGAGCAGATGCAGATCTGCATTAACGCGATCGACGGTTCAGTCATTGATCCGACACTTGGGTATTGATATAGACGGAGGATATATATGAAACGCAACAAAATCACAACGGTCATTTTCGCAGGCATGCTGCTCACCGCATGCCGGGAGAATCCTGATTCCGGCATTGTGGTGCATAAGGATATGGAGAAGGTCATTGCGGAAGCGGAAAATAGCAATGACAGCAAGGTGGAGCTTGCGGAGATCCATTCAGAGACCGGCGAGCATTATCAGACGGAATACACGAATGATCAGCTTCGCGTTACGGTGAAGGTGGATGCGGATGTTGCTGTGCCGGACACAGACAAGCTCTCGGTGCTCCGCGTCAAGCAGCACGCGTTCACACAGGATGAGGTTGACCGCGTGCGGAAGGCGCTCCTCGGCGACGCAGAACTCATTGACGGTCCGGCATCCTCCCGCCGCACGAAGCGGGAGATTGAGGCTGAAATCGCGGATGTGCGGGCGGATTATACTGACAGAATCGCAAACAGTCCGGACGAAGCGGAAGCATGGCAATCTGAAATGAACCTGCTGCTTGCAGATTTACAGAAGGAATATGAAACAGCGCCGGATGAGCCTGTAAGTGTTGCTTCGGACGGCAGGCTCAATTCTGTCGCTGAAAAATATGCTGAAGATCCCGGGGATCCCTACTGGAAATGGGAGCATGATCTGAATGCGGACGGACAGGTGATGATGGTCATGACAAAAGACCGCAGCGCGAATTTTTATGTGCAGAACAATTCAAATTACAGCAACAAAATCGAATTCACCACCTCGCAGGTCGGTCCGCAGGGCACAAACGGTGTGCTGGTCGGCATTGAACCGACTGAGTATGACATCCGGGATTTCTCCCCTGCTGACCGCGAACAGCTTCCCCCAAATCTTTACACGCACGGCTACATGATGCAGGGAGAAAGCCTGAAACAGGTTGAGGGGGATTCCTGCACACTTTCGCAGGAGGATGCCGAACAGAAGGCACAGGATTTCATGAAAACCGTCGGCATCAAGGATTTCGCGCTCTCGGAAGGCGACAAGTATTCAGAGATACTTATCAAATCGGGCACGGAGGCGAAGAACACTGAATACTATTACCGCACCTGCTATCTCCTGCGCTTCTGCCGGATGATCAACGGCGTCATGCTACGGCAGGACAGCGGCATGAAAGAGGATTTCGGAGACAATAACCAAGCCTTCACCAAACGCCTTTGGCCGCAGGAAGTGATTGAATTCACGATCGACGACAACGGCATTGTCGGATTCAAGTGGTGCGCACCGCTGGATATAACAGAAACTGTCGTGGACAGCGCTGCCATGAAGCCGTTTTCGGATATCCGCGCAACCTTCGAGAAGATGCTGCCCATCGCAAATGCCTCGGAGCACGGCCCTGTGAGAATTGACATCGACAAGATCCAGCTCAGCTATTCCCGCATCTCGGAGCGCGACAGCTTCGACACGGGACTGGTCGTGCCCGTCTGGGGATTTCTCGGGAACTACACGCTCGGCACTTCAGACAGCATGACCGCAGACGAAGCAAAGAATCAGGGGCTTGATCCGAATGCATTTTATGACCTGCACACGACCTACGGCTCACAGCTCAGCATCAACGCCATCGACGGAACGGTGATCAATTCGGCGCTTGGGTACTGACAGGATGAAATACACACATTTTCCGCATGCACCCATTGCGTTTCCCGGCGGAATATAGTATAATAATAGGGACAACAGAAAGCGGAGGGATCAGAATGGCAAAACGAATCATGGTGGTCGAGGATGAGGCGGCGATTGCGGATATGATCGCAATGAACCTGCGCGCAGCAGGCATGGAGCCGCGGGTATTCAATGACGGCGCAGAGGCGGCGGAGTCTCTCGCCTCCGACCATGCCTATGACCTTGCGCTGCTCGACATTATGCTCCCCGGGAAGGACGGCTTTGCACTCTTTGCGGATGTGAAGCCTTACGGCATTCCCGTCATTTTCCTCACGGCGAAAGACGACCTGCGCTCAAAGATCACAGGCTTGCAGGGCGGCGCAGAGGATTATATCGTAAAGCCCTTTGAGGTGCTGGAGCTGCTGGTGCGCATGGAGAAGGTTTTGAGCCGTCAGCCGCAGCACGCGGAGATGATAGAGATCTGCGGGCTGGAAATCGACCTCTCCGCACGCACGGTGCGACGCGGCAGCGAGGAGATCAGCCTCAAGCCGATGGAATTCGATCTGCTGGCGGTGCTTGCAAAGCATCCGAACACTGCCGTTTCCCGGGATGACCTGCTGCATATGGTCTGGGGCGTGAATTTCCTCGGCGAGACCCGCACCGTGGATGTGCATATCGCGCAGCTCCGCAAAAAGCTCGGGCTGCACGATGCCATTGTCACAGTGCCGAAATACGGCTACCGGCTGGAGGTGCAGCGTGTCACTCCGTAAAACCATCACGCTGCTGTGCAGTCTCATCATGCTGACGGCGATCCTGCTGAGCGATATGACGATCTTTCTGTTTTATCGCCGCAGTGTGCGCAATGAGGCGTTACAGGCGGCCTGCATTGAAACGACCCGCATCGAGGAAGCCTTCGCAAGCTATCAGTCACAGCTTTCTGCCCTGCCCGGCAGCGACTATCTTCCGTCTGCGCAGGAAGCAAAGTATTTCTTCAAGACAAACCGCGAAGATCTCACAATACTGGCAATCAACGGCCGCGAGATCTTCAACCGCACGGATCTGAGCGCAGCGGAGATCACCGCGGGAAATGCGGTCGCCTTCGATCGGTATCAGTATTACGAAACAGCGCTCAGCGGGACACCTTATGTTGCATTCCGAACGACGGTATCCGGCGCAGTCAGCATGCTGCATCTCTACGATATGAGCGTGCCGCGCAGAAAGCTGCTCCGTCTTGCTGCGGTGATGGTTTCTATCTCTGCAATCGTCATTCTGCTGGCGATTCTGCTGCTCAGACGATTGCTCATGCGTGCATTTCAGCCGATGGAAGCGCTCTCTGCGCAGGCAAGAGCGATCGCAGACGGTGCCTATGACCGCAGGGCGGAAATCGTGCGGCGGGATGAGGTCGGTCAGCTTGCGGCGGACTTCAATCAGATGGCAGACGCCGTGCAGACGCATATCCGTGCGGTGGAAGACTCAGAGCAGCGCAAGACGATGTTCATGGGAAGTCTCACGCATGAGCTGAAAACGCCGCTGACGGCAATGTCCGGCTATGCACAGACACTGCGTGCCGTGTTGCTTTCGCCGGAGGACACTGAAACCGCACTGCGCTATATTGACAGCGAAAGCCGCCGCCTTGACCGTCTCGCAAAGCAGATGATGCGTCTGCTGGAGCTGGATCAGGAAACGCCGCTGCAAATGGAGGATATCCCGGCTGAGACACTGATCGCCGATGCGATTACAACCTGTACGCCGCATGCAAACAGCAAACAGATCACACTCAGAAAGTGCGGCGCTGAAGGCATCCTCCGCTGTGACCGTGATCTCATGACGGATGTGATCATCAATCTGATCGACAATGCGATCCGTGCAAGCCGTGAAGGAGAAAGCATTGAAATCTCCGCGAAAGACGGTGTGCTCACGGTTGCCGATCATGGCTGCGGCATCCCGGAAGCGGAGATCACGCGCATCACTGAACCGTTTTATATGGTCGATAAATCGCGGAGCCGCAAATCGGGCGGCGCAGGGCTCGGGCTTGCGATTGTCTCTGCGATCCTGCGGCAGCACGGCATAACGCTTGAAATAGAAAGTAAAGTCGGCAGCGGAACCCGCATGAATTTACATTTTGTTGACATCGCGCTGAATACTTGATGCATTGAAATCTGCTATGATAATATCATAGCAGTTTTTCTTTTGATCGGAGGGAGTAAAGTGAACAGTCTGGAGCATGATCTCATACGGGCAGTCGGCTCGGTGCGGTTTCTGATTGCTGTTATCATACAGACCGTGATTCTCACGCAGGCAGGCGCAGACAGCACGCTCTATCAGATGAGCGTCCCGCTCTGCTGCACACTCCCCTACACCTGCGCGTGGCTTGACGAATCCCGAAGCGGATTTGTACGGCTTGCGCTCCACCGCACTTCGGTGTTCTGGTATATCACAGGCAAATTTCTTGCATGTATTCTGTCAGGCGGGCTCTGCGAGCTGGCAGCGGTATTTATCGCCTCACTGCTTGACAGGGAGCTAGATCTCACCGGCTGCTGTCCGCAGATCTTCCTGACGGCTGCGCTCTGGGCAGGCATCGCGGCGCTGCTGGCTGCATGCTCCGGAAGCAAATATTCCGCAAACGGCGGTGCTTTCGTCATCTGCTATTTTCTCATCATTCTGCATGAACGCTACTGGAAAAGCTGCTATGTGCTTGATCCGCTGGAATGGCTCAGCCCGAAGGAGCAATGGGTCTTCGGAATGACCGGTCTTCATATCCTGCTGATCTGTATGATGCTTGTGACAGGGCTCTGCTATGCGGCGGTGCTGGAAAGGAGACTGACAAATGTTTAGACAGATCTTCATGCTGGCGATGCTGATCTTCCGGCGCTGGCGCAGAAGCCCGCAGATCTGGCTGGCATTCGGGCTGGGATTTGTCGCCTGCTTCCTGCTGACGGACAAATCCGTGCAGTTTGCCGTGACGCATGAAACGGTTTTGCAGATTCTTGAGCCGTTTATCTGGACATTCGGTGACGCACAGTCGATCCTGCTCATTTCGCTCTGCCTGCTGCTGCTCTTTTCGGATATGCCTGCACTCGGCGCGGAACTCCCTTTTCATCTGGTACGCACAACACGCCGCAGATGGATGGCGGCACAAATACTCTATCTCATTCTTGCGACACTGATCTTCACTGCATTCATCCTTGTCTCATCCTGCATCCTCTGTCAGCAATACGCATTCACGGCAAATCAATGGAGCGAGACTGCGGCGATCCTCGGCTATTCCGGCATCGGCAGCCGCATCGCGGTACCCGCGTTCGTGAAAGTGCTGGAGCTCACATATCCCTATCCCTGCACTGTGCATATCTTCCTGCTGATGCTCTGCTACTCGCTGCTACTCTCAGCCCTCATCTTCCTCGGGAATCTGCTGCGCGAACGACTCGGCATGATTCTCGGCGTCATATACAGCGGATTCGGGCTATTCCTGAATAAAGACATCATCTCGCAATGGTTTCATCTCTCCGTGTATCAGTCGCGCACGGCAAATATCCTCATGGGGTGGCTCTCCCCGCTCAATCATGCGACCTATTACATGCACAATTTCGGCTATGACAATCTGCCGCGTCTCAGCACCTCCTATCTGCTGTTTCTGGGTGCGGCAGCGGTCATTTTCCTGATCACATTTCTGCGCTCGAAGCGTTACGCTTTCCATTTCACCGGCACAGAGACCTGAAAGGAGAAAATATGGAACAGAGTGGTATTCACGCGAAACATGTATGCAAATCCTTCGGAAAAGCACAGGTGCTCTGCGATGTATCCCTCGATGCAGATGCAGGTGAAATTGTCGGCATTGTCGGCAACAACGGCAGCGGCAAGACGGTATTCATGAAATGCATCTGCGGCTTTCTGAAGCCGGACAGCGGCGAAATCACAGTCGGCGGACAGCGTGTCGGCAAGGACTGCGACTTCCCGCAGAGCCTCGGCATCATCATTGAGACGCCGGGCTTTATCCCGCATATGAGCGGCATGCGCAATCTCAAAGCGCTGGCGGCACTCCGCGGAATCATCGGAAAGCAGGAGATCACAGCGGTGCTGAAAAGCGTCGGGCTCTATGAGGCGCGGCACAAGGCTGTTGCGAAATATTCCCTCGGCATGCGGCAGCGACTCGGCATCGCACAGGCGATCATGGAGGACCCCGATGTGCTGATTCTCGACGAACCGTTCAACGGTCTGGATGCTTCCGCCGTTGAGACAATGCGTGCGCTGCTGCTCACGCTGAAAGCAAAGGGCAAAACCATACTGCTCGCAAGCCACAACGCAGAGGATATCCGCATTCTCTGCGACAGGATCTATGAAATGAAGGTGAATCTGAAATGAAGCTGATGCACTTATTATGCGGTATTGTGACGGCGGCGCTGCTTTGTTCTGCGCCTGTCATCTCGGCGGATAATGCGCCGGATGTGACCGATCTTCCCGCGGTCAGCACAGAAGAAGCGGTCACTCTGCCGGATCTGCGGCTCGATAACCAGAACCGCTATCTCTACATGTCGGAGAGCTATGCGCAGGGCTATGTGCCCAAAGTCGAAAGCGGATATGCAGTCGTGGTCGTGCCGCTCACATGTGACGAAAACGCCCCCGCATCGCTGCGCGTCTCTGCGGGAATTGATGTTTCCGATGCTTCCCCCTTTGTCACGAAGAACTATGAGGAAACTGTATTTCGTGTGCAGAATGCCGTCAATGACAGTGCAGCGACCGTTGAAAGCTATCACATTGTCTTCTGGCTGGCACTCCGCGGCGACCGCACGAACGGCAGCTATCCCGTCACGGTTCATGCGGAGGGCGGCGGCGCACAGTATGATACAACTGTCTATGTCAGCATCACCGACGGAAAGGATCCGAACGCGGTCACAACCGAGCCGCCTGTCACCACAGAGCCGCCGGAGCCTGTAATTTTTGCGCCGAAGCTGCTGCTGGATCACTGCGAAACCGGCGGCGCAGTCACTGCGGGAGACACGCTGCATCTCAGCGTCACACTCCGCAACACCGCACAGGATCAGGGGCTCCGCAATCTGACCGTCACTGCATCGGCACCGCAGAATGCGTTTACTCCTCTGTCTCAGTCACAGACCATCTACATCCCGGAGACAGCCGCAGGCAGTACCTTCGATGTTGTATTCGATTACACTGTGCTCCCGAACACGCCAGCCGGTCAGTATGAGATCCCGCTGCATTTTGATTTCGCATCCGAAAACGGTATGGCAGGTGCCGGGGATGCCGGTGTGACTGTCGAGGTCGTGCAGCCGCTCGAAGTGAAGTTCCCGACTGTTGTGTTCCCGGCAGAGGCTACCGTTTCCGATACATTACAAATCCCGGTGCAGGCAATCAATCTGAGCCTTGCAGACGCGAAAAATGTATATGCAGAGCTGAGCGGAAACGGACTGCTCCCGCAGGGCGCTGCGTTCTTCGGCGATCTTGCTGCGGGTGCTGAGATGACCGTTACCCTGCCGGTACAGATCACTTCCCTCTCCGGCGGCGATTCGCTCTACGGGCAGACAGAGGGCACATTTACGTTCCATTACTCCGATCTGAACGGCGAGGAACACACGGAAACCCAGGTCTTTTCCGTGTCACTGAAATCTCCGTTTACGCAGAGCAGCACGCCTGCACAGGAGACCGCCTCCCCGCGCTACTGGATTGCAGCGGTATCTGTGCTCGGGATCGCGGCTCTTGCTCTCACTCTGTATTTGCTCATCCGCTTCAAAAGGAGACATGCGTCTTGAATGCAATACAGCGTTTTCTGCGGATGCGGCGGCAGAGCGACGGCATCAAGGCGGGTCTGCTCTGCTTTCTGCTCGGTACTGTGCTGCTTGCAGTCACGGCGGGGCGCATTGTGCGATATGCAAAGATGCTGCAAGCGCCCTATGAGCTGATTCTCTCGCAGTACACGGCATCCGCAGGCGACTCCCCCGCTGTCATGCAGCTGAAGCTCCGCGATGATGTGCAGGCGGTCTCACGGCAATCTGAAATCAAAGTCTCAAATAACGAAATAACGCTCTCCGTAACGCTGCTCTCGCCGCAGTATCTCAGCGCGGGCTGCGGTCTCACACCGGACAGCGCACAGACGGTGTACTGCAATCACAGCGCAATGATGACGCTGCTGCCCTATCAGCAGGAGCTGCCCGCAGAGACACAGATGCAGTGTCAAACAGATTCCGGCAGCCGTGTGCTCCGCTTCCGATCCTGTGATACACTGCCGGAGGGCGAACCGCTTGCTGTCATGCAGGCAAGCACCGCGGAGCTCTCAGCTTCCGAAACCTACCGTGTCCGCATGAAGGCAAGGGAGCTCGGCGGGACTGCCGTTCAGGAGATACAGGCGCTCGGATTCGATGTAATCAATCGGGATGTGCTGCTCGCGGAAGAATATGAAGAGAAGATTCTGCTGCTGCATCTGCGCTGGGGACTGCTCTCTGCGGCGCTCGCCATAATCTGCGGGGCTGCGTTCTATGTGCCGGCTCGAAAGAAATTCAAAAACTAAAGACGCTGTTGCCGCTTTTTTGCAGCAACAGCGTCTTTTCATGATTCGCGCCATTCGACCGGTTTCCCCGCACTGAGACTTGCCTGCACATTCAGCAGACGCTGATTCTCGGAGCCGCGGAATCTGAGCATCAGATTGCGCTTTGCCAGGACGAATTCACCGTCTACCAGTACATCCAGCAGGGAGAGCATCTCGTCGGTGACTTCACACCGTGCGCGGGACTCGCCTGTCAGTTCCTCAAAGGTGTAGCCGGAATAGCTCCAGATATCCTTCTCAGGAAGCTCTCGCCGCACACGCCGGAGGAGCTTCACAAGCTCCCGCTGATTCTCCGGCTCAAAGGGCTCTCCGCCGAGCAGCGTCAGCCCGCGGATAAAACTGCGATTCAGCAGCGAAATAATCTGATCCTCGGTTTCCTGTGTGTAAGGCTCACCGTAATCGAAGTTCCATGTCTCCGGGTTGAAGCAGCCCTCACAGTGATGCGTACAGCCCGAGACAAACAGACTCACACGCACGCCGATACCGTCAGCAATATCGACCGGCTTGATGTTCCCGTATCTCATAGATGCAGCACGCGGTCGCGAATCTCAGCAGTTCTGCCCTGATTCCAGTACTGTGTGCCGATATAGCCGCAGGTACGGCGGGCAATGTTCATCTTGGTCTGGTCGCGGTTTCCGCAGTTCGGGCACTCCCAGACGAGCTTGCCGTCCTCCTCAACCGTGACGATTTCGCCATCAAAGCCGCAGCACTGGCAGTAATCGCTCTTGGTGTTCAGCTCCGCGTACATGATGTGATCGTAGATGAACTTCATGACCTCGAGCACGGCATCCAGATTACCCTGCATATCCGGCACCTCAATATAGCTGATCGCACCGCCCGGAGAGAGGCGCTGGAACTGCGACTCAAACTGCAGCTTATCGAATGCGTTGATATCCTCAGTGACATGGATATGATAGGAGTTGGTGATATAGCTCTTGTCCGTAATGCCCTCGATGATGCCGAAGCGCTTTTGCAGACATTTCGCAAACTTATAGGTGGTGGACTCAAGCGGTGTGCCGTAAAGGCTGAAATCAATGTTCTCCTGTGCCTTCCACTTTGCGCAGGCATCGTTCATGTGCTGCATGACCTCCAGCGCAAACGGAGTTGCGGAAACATCGGTGTGCGACTTGCCGGTCATCGCCTTCACGCACTCATAGAGACCTGCATAGCCGAGCGAGATGGTGGAATAGCCGCCGTAGAGCAGCTTGTCGATGGTCTCGCCCTTCTTGAGGCGTGCCAGTGCGCCGAACTGCCACAGGATCGGTGCGCAGTCGGAGAGGGTGCCCTTCAGGCGGTTGTGACGGCACATCAGTGCGCGGTAACAGAGATCCAGACGCTCATCAAAGATCTTCCAGAACTTGTCAAAGTCGCCGCCGGAGGAAAGTGCAATATCCGGCAGATTCAGCGTGACAACGCCCTGATTGAATCTGCCGTAATACTTCGGCTGATTCGTCTCGGGATCGACATACGGTGTCAGGAAGCTGCGGCAGCCCATGCAGGTGTAGCAGTGACCCTCGCCGTTCTTATCGACCTTGTATTCCAGCATCTTCTTCTCGGAGATGTAGTCCGGCACCATGCGCTTTGCGGTGCAGCGGGCAGCCAGTCTCGTCAGATACCAGTATTCGCTGTCCTCATGAATATTCTGCTCTTCCAGCACATAGATGAGCTTCGGGAATGCCGGTGTGATCCAGACGCCTGCTTCGTTCTTGACGCCCTGGATGCGCTGCATCAGCACTTCCTCGATGATCATGGCAAGATCCTTCTTCTCCTGCTCATTGCGCGCCTCGCCGAGATACATGAACACGGTGACAAACGGCGCCTGACCGTTTGTGGTCATGAGCGTGACGACCTGATACTGGATCGTCTGCACGCCGCGGCGGATCTCGTCACGGAGTCTGTCTTCGACGATGCGCTCGATCGCTGCCGGAGATGCAAAGCCGCCGAAGTCTTTTGCCTCCGCTTCGACCTCCTTGCGGATCTTCTCACGGGAGATCTGCACAAACGGAGCCAGATGCGTCAGGGAAATCGACTGCCCGCCGTACTGGCTGGAAGCGACCTGTGCGATGATCTGCGTGGCGATGTTGCAGGCGGTGGAGAAGGAATGCGGCTTCTCGATCAGAGTGCCGCTGATGACCGTACCGTTCTGGAGCATGTCCTCCAGATTGACAAGATCACAGTTGTGCATATGCTGTGCGAAGTAATCGGCATCGTGGAAATGGATGATGCCCTGCTCGTGCGCATCGACGATCTCCTTCGGCAGCAAAATGCGGCGGGTGATGTCCTTGCTGACCTCGCCTGCCATATAATCACGCTGAACGCTGTTGACGGTCGGGTTCTTGTTGGAATTTTCCTGCTTGACCTCTTCGTTGTTGCACTCAATCAGCGTGAGGATCTGCTCGTCAGTGGTATTGGACTGGCGCACCATGGTACGGGTGTAGCGATAAGTGATATACTTTCTCGCAACGGAAAACGCCTGAAAGCCCATGATCTGATTCTCGACCAGATCCTGAATCTCCTCAACGCTTGCCGCTCTGCCCATGCTGAGACATGTGCGCTCGACATTGGCTGCTGCCTCATGAATCTGCGCGGCAGTCAGTCTGTCGCCCTCGGGAACCTCGCGGTTCGCCTTCGTGATCGCGGCAATGATCTTGGTGATATCGAACACCGCTTCTGCGCCGCTTCGCTTGATGATCTTCATGATAACCCTCCTTGCATGTACTGCAATATTTATTAGGGCAGTCCCCCGTTTGCCGCGTTCTGTGCGCACCGCTGTATGTACGCAGCAGGTGCAGAGCGCTTCGCCCGGCGAAGGCTTCCCTTATATCAAGCATATCCAGTATACACCATATCTTGTGTTTTGTCAAGAGGAGAATCACTATATCTGCCAACATTTTGGATTCTTGTGCATTCTGAACAAACGGCGGCGGGAGACCCGAAAAGTCCCCCGCCGCCGTTTTTCGCGCTGTTTCGGCAATATCCGAAATCCCTACCGGATCGGTCTGAGATGATAGGTGTCAACTCACCAGAAGCCCCAGCAGCTGGAAGCCGGGTGCCTTGCTGCCGTCCGTCATTTTGACCGTGACCTCATGCGGCACCGCTGCCCACGAGGTATAGACCTCGGCCGCCTCAGCATAGTTGCCCCAGCCGTTCTCAAAGTTTCCGTCCAGTGTTTTCACGAGCTCGCCGTCCACATAGACATCATACTGTCCGCTCTTGCCGTCAATCGTGCGCTGGTAAAGCACGCCGATGTTCGAGCCGGTGACCGTGAAGGTAATCTCGCCCGCTTCCTCTGTTGCATAATTGTGCGGGAAATTCTGATTGATCTCCGCCTTCGCAAAGCCCTTCGGCTCGCCGGAGACCTCCAGCGAATTGCTGTCCTCGATATGCGCATCCGCATACTGGAAGCCCTCTGTCTCAAGCCCTTCGACCGTCAGATCGTCGGTGTTGATATTGTCAAGGTCCGCATAGACGGAGTTGTAGTAGCTCCAGAGCAGCTCGCCGATGATGCCGTGGCCGTTGCTGTTCGGATGGATGTTATCCGGCGAAATGTCCGTCCACTTGAAATGACCCGCCTGAATCTGCGGCAGAACGGCGTTCTTATAGGAGATCATCGGGAGATTGTACTTCTCACCGATCTTTCTGTGTGTATCGACGAGCGAAGTGCCGTCCTCCTGCGTCGTAAACAGCAGAATGACTGCCGGGTTATTATCCTGCGCAAGAATGCGGCTCACGAGCGCTTCATAGCTCTTTTCATCGCGCGCGGGATCGGTGTCGTTGACGGAGAACTCCACCACGACGATATCCGGCTTCTTCGAGAGGAGATCACGTTCTGCACGGTGCACGCCGATATAGCTGCCGGTCGCGCCGATGCCCGCATTCACGGTATTGAAATACGCAGCGGCAGTCGGGAAGGTCTTGAACCACCACGCCATGTTGTAATATGCGTAGTTCTCGGTGGTGGCCGCAGCATTCATGACATGTTTGCTAGTGT
>JAEEXH010000089.1 GCA_016291435.1 Oscillospiraceae bacterium | reverse complement strand
TCATGAGGGTCAAGTTTCATAGTCATTGCAATTTCTACTCCTCTATTTTTACTATCTATATATACCCTTGCTTATAGTGCCATTGAAAACATCAACAAGCCGAGGTAATTAATCTATAAAATGCTTTTAATCACACACTGTGTTCATCAGCAAGCTCATATCAACCGCTAACAAATTTAGCAGCTTATATCAACCCGCCAACTTCAATCTATAACAGCTTCTTATGTACATACTACCAACTATTTACATACCAATGACCTTCTTCAGCTCAAAAGGTAAATTCTCCGCCGATGCGTCGGAAGTGTTCATACCTGATAATGCAATGTTATTACCCCGAAAATGTAACGAAACTATGGTGAATTTTAATGTGCATTTTCCTCGATTTTACGCTGTTTTCGTCACTTTTTCGCCTTTTATAAACAAGAGGTTGCTACCGATAAACCTTTATCTGTTCTCAAAACAAGGAAAGTCATAAACCTGTTTTAAGAACAGTAGAGGGTGTATAGAGCCTGTAACGAAACAGATGTTCTTATCGGCTTAATTTATGTAAATTTGAGTCCTTGTTTTCAGAGGCGGTAACGTTGTTTCCGTTGAAGCTGATTGCACCGAGATCGCCGAACAGACCAGTCTGCTTGCCCTTATATGTTGCACCGAGACTTTCGGCAGCATCCTCCACGATCAGTGCACCGTGCTTGTCCGCAATCGCTCTGATCTCGTCGATCTTGCCGGGCGTACCATAAAGATGTGCAACGACAATCAGCTTAACCTCCGGATAGATCTCAAATGCTTTTTCAAGTGCAGCGGGATCCATATTCCACGTATCGCGCTCCGTGTCGATAAAAACAGGCTCGCCGCCCTCATAGGTGATCGGGTTGACAGTTGCATCGAAGGTCATATCAGATGCAAACACACGCTTGCCTTCCAGACTTCCATGACCAACCTGCGGGATTCCGTACAGCTTTTCACCGGCAAGCCGGATTGCAAGATGCAGCGCGGCGGTACCGCAGGAAAGCGCTACAGCATGCTCAACACCAATGTATGCAGCCATCTGCCGCTCAACCTCATTGATGTTTTCGCCGACAGTCGATACCCAGTTTGTGCGGATTGCTTCGTCCACCCATTTCTGCTCGTCGCCATGCATAGTCGGAGATGCAAGCCAGATTTTTGATTTGAATGCGTCGATTCCCATAAAGCGCGAATCGAATACTTGATTGTTACCGGATGCCATATTGATTTGATTTTCCTTTCATCACCCATTTAGTACGCACATCATTCTCTGACAAAACAGAACCCGCCTATTCAGAGCGATCGCCTTATTTTCTATGGGATAGCTATATCTGAATCTGCGGTTCCGTCAAGTAAGTATCGTCTTTTCCGAAAGTGTCATCATTCAGGAATCCCCCAAAAGTGAAACCGTTCGGACAAAACTGGTATGAAACAGGTCGGAGATATGATAAGATAACATAATTATAGCACAATTTGTAGTCGCGGTCAAGTGGCTACAACACCATTCACAGTTTTCATCGCTTTATTTTGTACATATTCACAATCTGTTTCGCCCGATATGTATGACTATCTGTTATTATAACGAACAGGATTTTTACATTTTCAGAAACAGCAGCACAATCATATGCGCCGGATAGTAGACATAAAAGAACCATCGGTTCAGCTTTTCGTTCCGAACAGTGCCGTGCTCTCCGTTATACATCGAGATCGGAATGAGCGCGAAAAGCGTACCGAACTGAAAAGAAAACAAGGCGAAGCTTTCAAACTCTTTCAGATAGAGCAGCGTTTGCAGCGTGACCGATGCCAGCGCAAAGAGGACAATCATCTTTCGGGTATCGCGCCTATAATAGCAGAAGAAGATGATCGTCCATACCGGAATCAGATACGACCAGTCGCCGAAGTGTGCAAGCGAGATCAGAACGCCGAGCAGAATCAGACTCGGCACAGTCCGAGTCTTCTCTGAATCAAACAGCGCCATAACGAGGAAACCGAGCGCCAGCGTAAACAGCACATTCCAGTGAGTCAGATATTCCGGCGCGTTCTGCGGGAGCCGTCCGAACACAAACAGAAAATAGATCGGCTGCGAGATACCGGCGAACATTAACAGCCGCGCCAGATATTTTTTTCGATTGCGCGTATGCCGATAGCCCTCTGTCAGCAGAAAGGTCATGATCGGCGCTGCCAGCCGCCCGAACAGCCGCATGATGTAATATGCCGCACTGTCCTGCGGTAAAAACGCAAAGGCAATATGATCGGCCGTCATTGCAATGACAGCCAGGATCTTCAGCTGATTTCTGTTCATTGAATCGCACCTCCGCCCGGTCGAATTCCGTTCGGCACGATCTCCGAATCCCGCCGGTCATTTTCATCCGCGACAAGCGACTGCACATAGGTGCCGCCCATGACCTTCTCCATTGCGGTCACAAGCATTGCCGCTTCGCGTAATTCCTGACGCGCTGCATCATCTTCGGCACTTGCTTTGCTGACAGCTTCCTGCTGTGCTTCGATCAGCCGATCGATATTCCGCCAGTTGCTTTCGTTGATTGTCGGGAACTCATGCAGCAGCTGTTCAGCCTGATCCGGAGAAAAGACCGGCGACAGCTTCCCGCCAAACAGCACCTCCAGCAATTCCTTCATCTCATAATAACGCCGCAGCTTTGCCTGTGCAGCATCCAGACAGTCCGCTTTTTCCGAAGCTGTCTTTTCTTTTTCGGCAAGATCTGCCCGCAGAGAATCCAGCGTTGCGCCCTCACTGATTCTGCGGTGCAGCAGAAAGAGCCGGTCAAGCTCCGCATCATTTGTCCATGCAAACGGTTTATGCGCATCGCGTCGGCGAATCGGCAGTGCGCCCTGACTGAATGCAATCGTGTAAAGCTGGACGGTCCGCAGCACATACAGCGTCGGTGCATCCGCGCGCCTTGCGTCGGCAATGCATTTCTCCAAAGCCTTTTCGTAGCGCAGTCTGGCTGCAATCCGATTCTTGAGTGCAAACTCGCTGTAATATTCGCCGAGTGATTTCAGCCGGATATATGCACTGCTCTCCGGCGGCCGCACGGACAGATATTTGCCGCGACGCACATCGTATCCTTGCTCACGCAGCGTGTCCGTCAGATCATCAACAGTATCGCACTGCATGACAAGCCGGTCAAGCTGTTCGCGCAGCTGATCGCGTATCAGGGAGCGCGGTGCTTTGTATTCCTTTTCCAATCGGCGGATGATCTGCACATAACAGGCCTGTGCCTCAAAGCCGTTCTCTGTTTCGCGGAAAGGGATATCCATTTCTTCCAACTTTTCCAGAATCCACGCCTGCTTCTCCTGCGCTGAATAGAAAAATGCTCTGTACGGCGACTGCCGTTCATGCTCCAACTGTTCGAGCCTGCTGCTTGTGCCGGATAATTCAGCTTGCAGTCTCCGCACACGGTCTTCGGACAGGTTCCCGGCAGCTGCACCTTTGACGCGCATCAGCGCCTCTGCGGATCGCTCGTGATCCATCGTGTACTTGTATTCCTCAACTGTCATGTGCGCGTAATGAGCACCCACGTCCTCACGGATATAGCCGTGCCGATGCAGGATGCTTTCCATTTCTGTACGCTCCCGTGCCTCCCATGCGACCAGTCTGTTCTCGCGCGGACTTTTCGCACGGAATCCCATCTCATCCAGAGCTGAACGCATCGAAACGCCCTTGCGCAATCCGTTCACTCTGCCCTGTGTATAGAACGGAACGAAATCAATATGCAGATGCGGAGATGCCTCGTCCAGATGCAGCACGGCGTTAAATACATGAAGATTCGGATTGCGTTCCTGAAAGCCGCGCATATATTCGTCAAGCATCTGCCGCGCAATTTCGCCGCGTTCTGAGCCGCACGGTGCGGTTCTCACATCACCGAACTGCACAACAGCTTCGTAATAAGGCTCCTCACGCCTGCCGTTTGCGATATGCGAATAGTAGTCCTGAATTCTGCGACAGGGTTTCTTCTGTGCCGCATTATACTCCCCTAACGCAGCACTGAAAAGCTGCTGATATGCTTCACGCACACCCTGTCGGACATAGCTGATGTTCTGACAGCTCCGCGATTCATCAACATTCGGCGCGGTGAACTGCCGGTTATTATGCGCAAGATTGACACCGTGCTGGTCGCTCGCTCTGCCAAGCGTGAAGCTGATACTGTACTTTTCCATGTCATCCTCTTTTCTTTTTCAGTCCGAAGCGGAGCGCTTTTTGCCCCGTTCATCCTTTATTTGTAGCTGAACCCAATACCAGTTTTGTCCGCGGCGAAATCGCCGGAAACAAAACTGACGCGGCACAGCGTACCGCGCTTTGGGCAAAGTCTGCGACCTTGACGGCTGCCCATCTGCTCCGCAGTCGGGAGATTCCCGAACCTTTTGCGATTTTGCGGCGCATTTCTGAATGCAAACAGCTGTCATGAGTGGGCCTCCTTTCGGTGTTTTCCGATCTGTGAATAGTATGCTGTCTGCGGCTGATCGACAATGTTCAGATACAGCCCCAGCAGCTTGACCAGCTTTCCGATCTCGTTTGAAAAGAAAAGCACGCTTGCTTTTTCCTCACCCTCATGCACATAGGTGCGTCCGTAGGTGAGGATTTTCTTTTTCAGTGATGCAGCATACTTGCCCTGTGTAGTCGCCGCCGCTGCCGATTCGATCACGGAAAGTGCATTGAGGATCGCTTCAATATCGCTGCGCAGCAGAGCGACCTCCACTGCGCAGTCGGAATACAGATACTTTTTCTTACTCATGCGCGTCTTCCTCTGAAAAATGAATGGAACTGTTCCTGTGTCTGCGTCTGACTCACTGCCGGTGCGGGATGCACAGGCTGTGCAGATTTCTCCAGCAGCTCATTCCAGTCCTTCACGCCCTGCTGATCGAGCTTCTGCTGCACGCTTTCCGAGCGGGCAAAGCCGTTGTCATGCTCGAACCGCCGCCCTGCATCGTCATTGTCTACGCAGGAAATGATCTCCACGCCCTGCGCTTGCAGCCGCAGCGGAACAGTCGGTTTCAATCCTGCCATTGACACAAGCGCGGAGCCGACCAGCGCATTTTTGTTTTTCCCGCACGCAAATGTGTAAAAGCTCAGCAGATCAATCGCACTTTCAAAGATGTATGCACGGCGCAGCTTTCCGTCCCGTGCCGGAACAGGCGTGAAGATAAAAGCGGAATCGCCGGTACCGGGTGCGACACCCTTGAACCGTATGAAGCTGTTGCAGCCCTGCAATTCCGCACCGATCACCTTTCCGCTTTCATCCTTATGGACGAACACGGCATTCGCATTGTGATAGGTTTTCTGTTCGCCGTTCTTCACACACTCCACCGTGTGCTCACTCTGATACAGCAAGCCCGCATGAACCAGCTCCTCAACAATCGCCGCCGGGATGTGCCGCTTCTGACAGAGATAGGCGTACATCTGCCGCGAGGTCGGTGCCTGATCCGGCATACGCAGTTCCTTTTTCTCCGGCTTCGGTACGGACGGACGCGGCGGAGAGGTGAACTGCGGCCGCTGCGATTTCGGGAAATCCGCCGACCGTGAATGTGTAACATCCCGCCCGGTCAGCTCATAAACAGCCTGACGGAAATCCTTTCCCAATATCCAGACAAGGCAGTTGACGGAATTGTTGGTCGAGCCCTGCTGCGTGTAATGATGAAACCACTGATTCGTGTCCGGCTTGATACAGAGACCGGGGATACTTGTCACATAGTATTCGCTGCCGTGCTGCTGAACCGGATAGCCGCTGCGCTGAAAATACTCCAGCAGACTTGTCTCTCTGGCTTGCTTTGCCAGTGTGTCAAAATCTATTTTCTCCATTCAGGTTCCTCCAATGGAAACGCCCCCGCATTGCTGCGGGAGCGTTCGCCGGTATGTTGTTATCGTTTTCTTGCCGTTGACGGTGTGTCCGGTATCTCCCCTTCTGATTCGCTGTCATCGTTCTGGTGAGACTGATGCTGTGCCGATGCGCCCGCCGTTTCTTCCTCCGCCTCGTCGGGATCAACGATCTCGTCCTGCTGTTCGGACAAGCCGGACAGCTCTGCTTCGAGCTGCTTATATTTCTCCTGCGACTGCGTCAGCTCGTCCTCCATCGGGAAGGGATCATTGACATGATCCTTCGCCTGCTGCAAATCGACCTCCAGCTTTGCGATCTCCTGTGTCATGCGTTCCTGTTCCTTTGCGATGCCGCTGTCCAGGAAATTCACTATGCGCTGCCAGTTGTCCGAATGCTGATCGCTGCCGACCTGAATGTAATACACGGAATCGCGTGCGCCTTTCACAGTCAGCACCGCTTCATCCATATGTCCCGGTCTCGTCTGCACGGCAACTGTGAAGTCGCCGATCGGGAATGCCGGCATTTCGTCGAAGGGCTTTTCCAGCCGCTTTGCGATCTGACTGAGCAGGAATGCGTTGATGTCCTCATGCTTGCGGATTGCCGTACCAGTCGGCCTGATGAGCGCGAAGTCTTTGATCTTGCCGTTTGTCTTGTCACGGTGCTGATCTGCGGACTGCCTGTCCGTTTCCATTTGTGAAATTGCTTGCTTCAGGTGTTCGATCTGCTGCGGAATATGCTCGATGTTCTTTGCCATTTTGCCGATCTCATGCTGATGCTGCTGACGCAGAGAGGTCAGCTCTGCGATGCGGTTTGCAAGGTCGATGCGCTCGCGGAATTTCGGATTGCCCTCCGCAGCCGCCTGCAATTCTGCAAATGTCAGCACCTTATCGTCGCAGTCCTCAGACACGCGCGCCGGGCATTTGTCATCCAGCAGCTGTGCGATGAACCGCGCTTTGTCGGTGACAACCTGATACAAATAGGAATCCAGTGTTCCCTCTGTGACATAATTCAGAATGCGTACAGCCCCGAACTGATTGCCCTGACGCAGAATTCTGCCTTCGCGCTGCTCAAAGTCACTCGGTTTCCAGGGTATGTCGATGTGATGACACGCATACAGCCTCTGCTGAATGTTTGCGCCTGTGCCGATTGTACCTGTTGAACCGATAACTACGCGGTACTGTCCTTCATTGATCTTCTGGAAAATCTCTGCGCGGTTTTTGGAATCCGCCTTCGGTGCGAATACGATCTCATCTGCGGGAATCCCCTTTTCAATCAGCTGATCGCGGATATAGTCATATACCGAGAAGTTTCCGTTTTCGCTGTTGACGGCAATATCCGAGAAGATAATCTGCACGCCCTTCTGCTCTGCGGTCTCGCCGTAATACTCCACCACGCGATCGACACATGCATCCACCTTGCCCGGCTCGTCCTCAACAAAGCCGTCCGGCAGTTCACCGTGTCCCTCGTCCTTCTGGCGGTACAGAGCAGCAACCGCATGATTCCCTAGTCCGACCAGCCGCGCTTCGCCCGTTATTTTGAGAAGATTGTCGATATGCGGATCGACTGAACCGGCTGAAATCAGCGCTGCACGGTCTGCAAGCTGCTTGACATATTCACGCTGTTCCGGCGATGCACCGACCTTGACGATTTCCGGCTTGCCGCCGATCAGCTCCGGTCTCGGCAGATGCAGCTTTTCCGCAGACTGAATATCCGCAAACTCCTTATACATTGCCATCAGCTCCGGAAGATTTGCAAACTTTGAGAATGCTGTTTTCAGCTTCAGCTCGCCCGAAGCAGTCTGCTTGTATGCAGCGACTACCTTTCCGAATGTCGCCGCCCAATCGTCAAAGCGGTCAACCGCCGACGCACGCAGCAGATCAGGACGCAGATAGCGCGTCATGACATACAGTTCCGTCATGCTGTTACTGACGGGCGTTCCCGTACAAAATAGAATGTGCCCTTGTCCAAGGGTTTCATTGAAGTAATCACACTTCATCTGCATATCCTGTGCGCGTCCGCTGGGGCTGACCGAGACGCCGGACACATCGCTCATTTTTGTCGAAACGAAGCCGTTTTTGTACGAATGCGCCTCGTCTACAACCAGATAATCAAAGCCTAATTGCTGAAAATCCAGCACCTCATCCTTGCTGCGCGTGGAGGATTTTTTCGGGTTCAGAATGTTCTCCAATCGCTTTTGCAGTCTCTTTTTTGCCTGTTCAATTTTCATAACAGATGCGGATTTGGAATGCGCACCGTTCTGCTTCTGTGCAGTCAGCATGTCCTCCAGTTCGTCGATCTGCCGCTGAATATACGCAGTCTGATACTCCTTTGACATCGGCATTTTATCAAAATGCTCCCGGCTCAGGATGACCGCATCATAATCACCGGTTGCAATCCGCGCAGTAAAGGTCTCGCGCTTTGCGGGCGTGGACAAATCCATTTCGGAAACGGTCAGCAGCCTTGCATCCGGGAAAATACTGCGCCATTCCCGTGCGGTCTGCTCCGTCAGCGCCTTCGGCACGACCACGCAGGCTTTGTGAATCAAGCCAAGCTCCTTTTTCTTCATCACGCTGGAAATAAAGACAGCGCTCTTGCCCGCGCCGACCACATGAGCCGCCAAAGTGTTGCCGCCGTAAACGGCTCTTGCCACACAATCCAGCTGATGCTGCCGCGGGTGAAAGTCGGAGACCATGCCGTTGAAGGTCAGATGCGAACCGTCATATTTTCTGCCGACCAGTGAATTGAACAGCTGATTGTACCGCGCTTCGTATTTCGCTTTGCGCTTCGGATCCGCGAAAATCCACTTGGCAAACTTTTCTTCGATCTGTCTTGCTTTTTCATGGGCAAGCCGCGTCTTTGCAGGATCTGTCCGCATCACCGTCTTTGCAGGATCCTTTGCCGACGGGACTGGCTTATTGACCACGATCCGCGTCTGATTCAGCAGCTTTTCTGCGATCTCATACATCGTCAGATCATCTGTGCCGTAGGTCGTTCCTTCGTTGACATTCAGGTCTTTGCGCACACCGGCCTTCATGATCGAAAACTCGCCGGTTTCCGGGATGTACTCGACAAAGCAGCGTGCGCTGTATCTGCCGCTCAGCTCGCGCAGAAATTCCGTGTAATCCTCCGGGTCAATCCACGCACAGCCCATGCGGACCGTGATTTCCTCCGCATGAATATCCTCCGGGATCACAGGCTCCAATGCGTCCACATTCCGCCGGAATGCCGGATCGGACTCCGCCCGTTCCTTTGCAAATGTCAGCTTCTCGCGCACATTGCCGGAGAGATATTCAAAGCGGTCTGTCAGCTGCGAATAGGGATCATTCTGCATTGCCGGCTTCTGCGGATCAACGAACACCATGCCCTTGTCAAGCAATTCCTGTGCGACCTGCGGTATCAGATCGGTAAACGGAACCTCCGCTCTTTCGGATTGCAGCAAGGTCGCCATATACGGAATATCCGGTTTGCCGCGTCTGTCCAATGAAACCTGATAGGCTTCCTCGATTGTCCCGACCGCTGTGATCTCCTCGACGGGATTGACCGTTCTCCGGAAGAAAATGTCCGCTTTCGTATATATCTTCGTCTCGCTGTTGTAGTTTTCCAGTGACTGCAAAATCGGATAATCGGCATCCCTGCCGAACAGCCTGCGCACCGCCGGATCACTCAGCTGCACCTTGTATTCGCTCACGAATGTGTCATAGAGTGTGTTCATCCGTTCCCGCAGCGGTTCCAGTTCCCCGTCCGGGCAATAGGTTTTCTGCTTGTCCAGCAATTCGCGCGTGACCGTGCGCAGCTCGATCAGGGCTTTCATCATTTCCAGATTCTGCCGGCTCAGCTCGCTGCCGCGATTGCCCTTGACCTCCTCCATGTGTTCGCCGGAACGGTAATACACCTTGCCGTCCTTGATATGAAAGCTGTCATCCTTGCCCCACGGCTGGATCTGTCCGCTCTGTGCCTGCATGGCTTCCGCACGCTTCTGAATGATGATCTGTGCGCGGATATTGCTGATCGCATCGTTCAGCTGATCCTCCAGCGGCTTCGATTTATCCGCGTCACAGGTCAGGCGATCAAAATAGGATGTTTTCCGCATCGTGCCGAGAACCATTTGCGGATTCTCAACGAAATAGGAATTGATGTGCAGCCCGTTCCGATCGGTCGCGAGATAGCACCAATCAGGCTTTGCTTCATGTGCAAGCAGCGGCGATTCCCGTTTCTGAAGGAAAATGATATCCGCTGTCACGCCGGTTCCGGCTTCTGCGAAAGTCGTGTTCGGCAGTCTAATCGCGCCGACCAGCTCCGCCTGTGATGCCAGATATTCGCGTACTTTGGAATTCTGCTTATCCATCGTGCCGCTGGATGTGATGAACGCGACAATTCCGCCAGGTGCGACCTTATCCAGTGCCTTTCTGAAAAAGCCGTCGTGAATGAGCCAATCCTGTGTGTAGTCCGGGTCATACATTTTCTGTTCGCCGAAGGGAACATTACCGATCACGAGGTCGAAGCTGCTGTCTTGCAGTCCGGAGCGTTCAAACGGACAATTCATGATCGTTACATTCGGATTTCCGGCGTTCAGCCGCTTTGCAATCTCAGCGGTGATGCTGTCAATCTCCACGCCGACCACGCCGGCCTGTCCGATGCTGTGCGGCATTCTGGTGATGAAATTGCCCGTGCCGCAGGACGGTTCCAGAATCCGGGAATCGCGGGAGAGCCCCATGCTCTGAATTGCGCGATACATCGCATCGACTACAAACTGCGGCGTATAATGCGCATCGGTGACGGTCGCACGGATTTCTGCATATTCCTCCTCTGTCAGAATCCGCTTTAATTCGGTTCGCTCGGATTCATACTGTGTTCTCGTTTCATCGAACACATCGCCCATGCTGCCCCAGCCGGAATAATGCCGCAGCACTGCGTCTGAATACTCGTGGCTGTGTTCGCTCGACCGTTTTTCATCATAGAGCGGTCTGCCGGCTTCTTCACATCTCCGCAGGCGTTTCAGTTCCTTGAGCGCAAGGATATTGTCGCGGATCTTCTGACGCGGATTCGCAGCATAGGCGATCTCCGGCAGATCGGGAACAGGCGGCAGCTCGCCCTTACCGTGGATTTCGATATAGGCGGCTCTGCGATGCCCCTCTGAGAGCGATTCGCCGCGGTATTCCGCCTCTTTCGCCCACTGCTCCAATGCACTTTTGATTGCTTCCGGCGAATTGTTGTCGGGATACAGCACACCGATTTGCAGCTCGGCGCCGTCCGCAAAGGTCTCCGTGACAAATGCGCGGTAACGCTCCGTCTGAATGCTCAGATTGCCGAGACCGTGCTGCTCTGCAAATTCATTCAGCACCGCCCGCAGTTCCGGCGATTTGTCGTCCGGTGCCGGCATTCTCGGCTTGACGGTCGGTTCTGCCTCCGGTTCATGCGGGACATTGACTTCATTTCCCTCCGCATCGTAGTACCGTACCAACGTTCTGCCGACATCTCTGGCATTGCGGAGATTTTGCAGCATTGTTTCTTCCAGTTCACGCTGAAGCTTGCGGTCATAATTGCCGTTATCATCCACGCAGCTCTGATACAGTGTTCCGTATGGAGGCACACCGTCCATCTGGAATGACAGGATTTCCAGCCGCTGGTTCTCATGGTCAAGCAGGAAGCAGAAATCCGGGTCGTGCATCAGATCACCGTTCTGGATATAGAAAGTCGTCCATGAATACTGCCCGCCGCCGTGATTTTCCACCGCCAAAGGCTCAAAGCCTGAATCCTCACCGTGCGGATCTTCATATCGCTCGTATTCGTGTTCGCCGCTGATGATTTCCGGATACATCTCCGCAAAGAGCTTGTAAAGCTGTTCTGCTCTGGTCGGACGCCCCTTTTTCTGCGGTTCGAGTTCTTCTTCCGGTTTCAGCGGAGCGTCTGTGTGGACAGTCAGCGTTTGGAACGGGCTGTTTGCATAGACTTCCTCGCTGAAAACACCGCCGGTCGGAAAATCGCTGTCATAGACCTCGACTTTCTGTTCCTGCATATTGAGGACAGCGTAGCCGAGTGCCTCGTCACGCTGAATTGCCAGATTTCCGGCATCCTGCGCAGCTTCCAGTGTGTCAAACACTTCTCCGAATTGCACCGTCCGACCGTGATCGTTCAGGAACAGAACGTAGTTGCGTTCTGTTTCCGTTTTTTCATAAGGCGTAATCACAGAAACGTCTTTCCCGGCGGCATCTCTCTGGAAATCCAGCATACTGTCAATACCGCACCGGTCTGCAATCTTCCGGATTGCTGCTTGCAGTTCTTCGTCATGCGCCAGGTCATCATATTTGGTATAATCTGCAAGCAGATGATTCTGACCGCCGCGCACCTGAATCAGATCAAATTCCAGATGCTTGGCATCATTCCGGACACCCAATGTCAGACGGGCAAGCGGCAGATTCTGATCGACGCTGCCGTAAACGACTTCATCGTTATACGGTTCAGGGCGCAGCTCGTTGAACCGGGCAACCGCTTCATCGAGCGTAATATACGGTTCAAGCTCTGATGCTTTATCTTCAAACTGTGACCACGTTTTCATGTCTGCGACAATATAGTATGTCCAGTCAGAAGCAGGCTCTATGTCTGTATTCAGATAATCAGACTTGTCAGCAAACTGCTGCATAT
>JAEEXH010000088.1 GCA_016291435.1 Oscillospiraceae bacterium | reverse complement strand
CCGGACAAGGAGGTCACATTCCAGTGGGATTACCCGTATGACGATTACTTCCCCTATACCGGCGGACTGAACGGTTCCCGCGACGGTGAGGTTTTCCGGCAGATCGCGGATATCCGCGCACACGGGCAGGATCTCACCCTGACCCTCACCTGCGACCCGCATGTTTCGGACGAGCATCTCATTGCGATCGCAGAGGATCTCAGACCCTACGGCAGAGTGCTCCTGCGTCTCAATCACGAGGCGACCGGCAACTGGTTCTCGTTCAATCAGCGCGCAGGCTATGAGGAGGTCGCAGCATTCTTTGTCCATGCAAGTGAAGTGATCCGCGAGCATGCGCCGAATGTGCAGACGATCATCTGCATCGGCGGCATCGAAGACAAGAATTCCGCGGAGATGGTCAGGGAAAAGGAATTTGCGCAGACCGTTCCCGCTGCCGACATCTGGTCGGTGGACAAGTACATGGCGCTGCACTGGGGCTGGCCCTATGATGTGGCGAAAAAGGGCGGCAATTCGCACAGCCGCGGCAGCTACGCGGAAACCTATGAGATGACGAAGCGCTCCTTCGAGCGGTTCACGGAGCTCAACGGCGGCGTGACAAAGCCGATGGTCATGAGCGAATTCAATGCCGACGGCGATGTCACGGGACCTTTTGATCAGTGCGAAATGGTGGACGGCTTCTTCCGTCTGCTGAAAGAGGATCCGGAGACATGGCTTTCCGGCATCAACTTCTACCAGTTCCGCGACCGCGGCAGACTGGGTCTTGAGATTGAAGACCCCTCGAACCCGAATGTCGGCATCCCGCAGCCCGTGATGGACACCTTCCGGCACTGGATCTCTGATCCGCTCTTCCTCCCGCAGATGACGGAGGCAGGAGAAGCCGCGCTCCCCGCAACGCTCCGCTGGGGCGGCGCCGAGGATGCAGAGGGCATCGCGGTCAAGCTGCACTTTGAAGGAAACCCGCATTTCTGCGAGCTCACCTTCGCAGACGAAGGAAATTATATGATTGAGCTGAA
Organism: Oscillospiraceae bacterium; assembly: GCA_016291435.1. Taxonomy (GTDB): domain Bacteria; phylum Bacillota; class Clostridia; order Oscillospirales; family Ruminococcaceae; genus Firm-04. The sequence continues at coordinate 11,482 of JAEEXH010000088.1, read as the reverse complement.
CGGCAGATGGTTCTATAAGGCGCCCGGGACAAAATTTGTCGATCTGATGCCTGCATTCTTCGCAAAGCCGCTCTCAGGCGCATGCGACATGCAGCTCCGCATCTTTGCGCCGCCCGCCAACGGCAAGAACGATCTCGAAAAGCCCGACGGTCTCATGAACTGCTATGCGGCGATCGAAGCGCTGCCGGAGATCCGCATTGAATATGCGCCCGTGGAGCCCGACCGTGACTGATACGCTCTTTGTCACCGATCTGGACGGCACGCTGCTCACGCCGGATGTGACGCTCTCTGCGCACACGCGGGAAATTCTCCGCACACTCCTGGCGGCAGGTCTCCCGCTGACCGTCGCCACGGCGCGCACGAGCTTTTCGGTCATGCCGATTCTGGAGGGACTCCCCTTCCGGCTGCCGCTCATCCTGCAAAACGGCGCCGTGCTGCACGATCCAGTGACAAATACCATCGCGGATGCTGCCGTGATCGGCGAAGATGCGTTCCGTTCTGTGCTGCGGCTCTATGACGAAATGGGCTTCAACGGCTTTGTGTTCTGCGTGCCGGAGCACACGCTCACATGCTGCTACACGGCGCTCACCACACCGCATATGGAGCGCTACTACGCCGAGCGCCGCGTGAAATACGACAAGCCGTTCTGTCAGGTGCAGTCGCTTACGGAGCTCTCGGACAGGCATCCTGTCTATCTCTCGCTGAACGCGCCGAAACAGCGCCTTGACCCGATGTATGCAGCCTTGCAGGCGGTCGAAGGCATCTCACTCGCCTATTACCGCGATGTCTATGAGCCGGAGATCTGGTATCTCGAAATCTCCGCGCCGGAAGCATCGAAATATCACGGAATCCGAAAGCTCCGTGCGATGACCTGTGCAAAGCATGTCACGGGCTTCGGCGACAATCACAATGACTTCCCGCTCTTTGCCGCGTGTGATACAAAAATCGCGGTCGGCAATGCGGCGGAGGAATTAAAACAGCGCGCAGACTGCGTCATCGGCTGCAACACCGAGGATGCGGTCGCGGAATATCTGCTGTGCGCATGGAAGCAAAAAGGAGAAGAGCGATGAAAAAACATGCACTCCAGCCGCTGCTGCTTTCGGCTGCGGCGCTCGCAGGATGCAGCAATGCAGGAAGCTCTGATCCGGGCGTTCCGGTTGAGACAAGCACAACGGCGAGCACGACAATGACATTTGATACCACCGCTCAGACCACCACGACCCCTGCGCCCGAGACAACCGCATCCGCAGAGACCACCACTGCTGCTGCGGATACCACAGCCGCGCCCGAAACGACCGCCTCCTCTGCTTCCGACGGCGAACGCACCGAGGCGCAGAAGACGCTATACAGCGAGGGCTTCTATGATGGCTTTCTCGCAGGCAAAGCTGCTGCAAAGCAGGGGGATACACTCCGCATCTCCGGCGATTTCACCGCGACGGTGCGCACGATCATGCCGGATTATGTTTCCGATCCCGAGACCCCGCGCGCTGCGGTCATCACCTTCTTCCAGGATGAGCCTGTGCTGGTCTACATGGCGCCTGCTTTTCTTGTGAAAATGAAGGAAGGTGAAACCTATACCTTCGTGCTGCAGGAACAAGGAGAACTGATAGGTGTAAGCCATTGGTGGGATGAGGAGAGCGGCTCTATTGACTCACGGGCACTTGCAAATGTGTTCCTCAACCTGAGCGAGGTGCGTGAGCCCACAGAGGACGAGGAAGGTCTCCTCTGCAACCGCATCAAGGCGGCACCGAATGTATACGGGACAGATACCGATACCGATTCAGAATAATTTTAACATAAAGGAGAACCACCATGAAAAAACTGATGCTTGGAAATGAAGCCTTCGCAAGAGGTCTCTACGAAGCAGGCTGCCGGTTTGCATCGAGCTACCCGGGCACGCCCTCCACGGAGATCACCGAGTCGATTGCAAAGTACGACGAGGTCTATGCGGAATGGGCACCGAACGAGAAGGTTGCGGTCGAGTCTGCGCTCGGCGCCTCCTTTGCGGGCGCAAGAGCCTTCGCTGCGATGAAGCATGTCGGCCTGAATGTCGCGGCTGACCCGCTCTACACCGCATCCTACACCGGCGTGAACGGCGGTCTCGTCATTGCCGTTGCCGATGACCCGGGCATGCACTCCTCTCAGAACGAGCAGGATTCCCGTCATCACGCAATCGCCTCGAAGGTGCCGATGCTTGAGCCCTCCGATTCGCAGGAGTGCAAGGATTTCGCAATGCTCGCCTATGAGCTCTCCGAGCAGTTTGATACCCCGGTGCTCGTGCGCACGGCAACGAGAGTCGCACACTCCCAGAGCGCGGTCGAGCAGAATCCGCGTCAGGAGCAGGAACTCAAGCCCTATAAGAAGAATCCCGCAAAATATGTCATGATGCCCGCCTATGCAAAGGGCAGACATGTGGTTGTTGAGGAGCGCACACAGAAGCTCATCGCCTACGCAGAGACCGCCGCGATCAACAAGGTCGAGCTGAACGGCGCAGAAATCGGCGTCATCACCTGCGGCGCGGCATATCAGTATGCGAAGGAAGCGCTCGGCAATACCGTCAATTTCTTAAAGCTCGGCATGACCAACCCGCTGCCCAGCCAGCTCTTCCTTGATTTCGCTGCAAAGTGCAAGACCGTCATCATCATCGAGGAGCTGGACGGCATTCTTGAGCAGCATGCAAAGGCACTCGGCATCGACTGCAAGGGCAAGGAGATCTTCGGCAACATCGGCGAGCTCAATCAGGTCATCATCGCCGAGAAGCTCTGCGGCAAGGCGCCGGAGGTCACACCGTACCCCGAGCAGCTCCCGGTCCGCCCGCCTGTCATGTGCGCAGGATGTCCGCACCGCGGCGTGTTCTACACGCTGGCAAAGCATAAGATCACTGTCTCCGGCGACATCGGCTGCTATACGCTCGGCGCTGCAAAACCTCTCGAGTCGATGGACTGGACGATCTGCATGGGCTCCTCTGTCTCCTGCCTGCACGGCTTCAACAAGGTGCTCGGCAAGGATTCGCAGAATAAGACCGTCGCTGTCATCGGCGACTCGACCTTCATGCACTCCGGCATGACCTCCCTTGTCAACATCGCATACAACGCATCGAATTCCACTGTGATTATCCTCGACAACTCCATCACCGGCATGACGGGTCACCAGCAGAACCCGACCACCGGCAAGAATCTGAAGGGTGATCCGGCTGCGGCTGTTGATCTCGAAGCACTCTGCAAGGCGCTCGGCATCAAGCGTGTCCGCGTTGCAGATCCCTATCATCTCGCGGAGATGGAGCAGGCGATCCTCGAAGAGCTCGATGTCGATGAGCCTTCTGTCATCATCTCGCGCCGCCCCTGCGCACTGCTCAAATATGTCAAGCACAACCCGCCGCTGCATGTGAACGGCGACAAGTGCAGAAGCTGCAAGATGTGCCTGCGCCTCGGCTGCCCGGCCATCTCCATGAAGGACGGTAAGGCTTGCATCGACCACACCCAGTGTGTCGGCTGCGGCATCTGCGAAGAGCTCTGCAAGTTTGACGCGATCGAAAAGTGAAGAAACCTATGAAACGAACAGCTCAAAAAATCCGAAAAATCAACTGCCCGTACTGCGGTATTCAGCTTGCATACAAGGGCGCACAGCGCATCCAGCTCGGACGCTGGGGGCTGCTGCTGGAGCACTGGGACAACTGGCTCTCCGGCTCGCTGAATGTGCAGCTCTATGAATGCCCCAAATGCGGAAAGATCGAAATGTTCCGAACGAGATGAAACATCGGCTGCGGCATTTGTGAAGAACGCAGCAAGTTCGGCGCGATTGAAAAAAAAACACTGACGAAAGGATTATCACTATGTATTTTGTATACGGAACACGCGAAAAGCTCAAGAAGGATGTCAAGATGGGTCTTGACTATTGCCCGAACTGCGGGAAATTCACCGCATGGTTCGCAGGCAGACACCGCAAATACTGGCATTTTGACTACATCCCGCTGTATATCAAAACGCTGAACTGCTTTGTGATGTGCGGTTCCTGCGAGCACGGCAGGGAGATCGACAAGCAGGAGCTGGCTGCGCTGAAGGAGAACTATCAGCCCTTCAAGGATAAGAAGCAGCAGATCGCATGCTATCAGGAAGCAGAAGCGCTCGCAAAAACCATGATGGCATCTGACGCCGCAGTGGACACGATGATGCAGCGTCTCTCGGAGAAGTATCCGATCAAGGCAACACCGTTCCTCGAAGCGGAATACCGCCGCAGATTCGGGGTCATGCTCCAGCTTTACGGCTTGCAGGCAAATCAGAATCAGCCGTGATTGACAAAGGGCGCTGCCTCTCCGGCAGCCGCTCTGACAAAAGAAATATGATACATTGAAAGGATATTGTTATGGAAACAAAATCTGTTATGATCGTCGGCGTCGGCGGACAGGGCTCCCTGCTCGCCAGCCGCATTCTCGGCAATGTGCTCCTTCAGCAGGGCTATGCCGTCAAGGTAAGTGAGGTTCACGGCATGTCGCAGCGCGGCGGCTCGGTCGTCACCTATGTCAAGTACGGCGATGCCGTCTACTCCCCTGTTGTCGAAAAGGGCGAAGCGGATGTCATCATCTCCTTTGAGCTGCTCGAAGCGGCAAGATGGGCTTCCTGCCTGAAAAAGGGCGGCAAGATCGTCACCTCGACCCAGACACTCGACCCGATGCCCGTCATCACCGGCGCAGCATCCTACCCGACCGGGATCGTGGAGAAGCTCACAAATATGGGAATCGACGTCACCGCTGTGGACGCGCTCTCGCTTGCAGAGCAGGCAGGCTCCGCGAAAGCATCGAATGTCGTGCTGATGGGCGTTGTCTCGAAGAAGATGGATTTCGATGAGGCTGTCTGGCAGGAAGCACTGAATCAGTGCGTGCCGGAAAAATTCATCGAGATGAACCGCAAGGCATTTGCACTCGGGCGGGGAGCATGACCCCTTTCCGTGACGCAGAGGGAAAGCGTGCACTTGAGGATCTCTGGGAATTCTGCCCGGAGGGCAAGGGCGCAGCGCTGAATCAGCTTGTGTGGTATCTGAACATGGAGTTTGACATTGTGACAGAGCCCGATCAGCATGACGAAGACGGCATCCCCTATGATCCCGCGGAGGACGGCGTGGACATTGAGATCGGATATGATATCTGGGTCTGTGCCTCTATGCTCGATGCCGTGCTGAACGGCACCGATTACACGGCAGACTGCACGGGCTTCACGGAGATGTACGCACATGTCCGCGATACGATGCAGAAAAAGCTGCACGAAACGAAATTCCTCAGCAGAAAGCGAAAGCATGATCTGCCCGCGCTCTGCGCAAAAGCCGCCGATGCACTCCGGTATATCACCGGCGAGATCTGCGCATCCGAAGTCGCCGAACAGTTTACCGACCGAAAGACGGAATTTCTCTCGTCGGTCGATGCGCTGCGGACGCGGCTCTCTGCATATCAAACGGACAACACAGCGAATTGACTGTTTCCTATATTTTTTACCGAAAGGAATGATCCCCAATGGCACACTACTGGCACGAGGACATCGAGTGTATGTCCCGCGAAGACATGCGGAAGCTCCAGAGCGAACGGCTGGTCGCACAGGTGAAGCATGTCTACGAGCATGTCCCCTATTACCGCGCAAAGATGGACGAAAAAGGCGTGACACCGGACGACATCCAGTCTGTTGACGATTTACATAAGCTCCCGTTCCTGTCTAAGGCAGACCTCCGCGAAGCATACCCCTACGGGCTGCTTGCAAAGCCGCTTTCGGAGTGCGTGCGCATTCACTCCACCTCCGGCACAACCGGCAAGCGCGTCGTCGCGTTTTACACGCAGCATGATGTCGATCTCTGGGAGGACTGCTGTGCCAGAGCGATCACCGCAGCGGGCGGCACCGACGAAGATGTGCTCCAGGTCGCCTACGGCTACGGTCTCTTCACCGGCGGCGCGGGTCTTCACGGCGGCTCCCACAAGGTCGGCTGCCTGACGCTCCCCATGTCCTCCGGCAACACCGAGCGCCAGATCCAGTTCATGCGCGATCTCGGCTCGACCATCCTCTGCTGCACCCCGTCCTACGCCGCATACATCGGCGAAACGCTGCATGATATGGGTCTCACGCCCGATGACATCAAGCTGAAGGCGGGTATCTTCGGCGCTGAGCCCTGGACAGAGGAAATGCGCCGCACGATCGAGCAGTCGCTCGGCATCAAGGCATACGATATCTTCGGTCTGACCGAGATTTCCGGCCCGGGCGTCGCATTTGAGTGCAGCGAGCAGAGCGGCATGCACATCAACGAGGATCATTTCATCCCCGAGATCATCGACCCGGAGACCGGCGAGGTGCTCCCCGAGGGCGAGATCGGTGAGCTCGTGTTCACTGCGATCGACAAGGAAGCCTTCCCGATGCTCCGCTACCGCACCCGCGATCTCTGCAAGCTGACACGCGAGAAGTGCGGCTGCGGCAGAACGCTCATCAAGATGTGCAAGCCGATGGGCAGAAGCGACGATATGATGATCATTCGCGGCGTCAATGTGTTCCCGTCGCAGATCGAAACCGTGCTCATCGAGCAGGGCTACACCCCGAATTACCTCATCGAGGTTGACCGCAAGAACAACACCGACACGCTGGATATCAGCGTCGAGCTCACCGCAGAGCAGTTCTCCGACAAGATGAAGGATGTGCAGGACAGAGAGCGCTCGCTCGCTGCCGCCATCAAGACCATGCTCGGCATCAGCCCGAAGGTGCATCTCGTCTCGCCGAAAACCATCACCCGCAGCGAGGGCAAGGCTGTCCGCGTGATCGACCGCCGCAAGCTGCATGACTGAATGAAAGGAGCGCGCATTATGAATACCATCAAGCAGTTTTCGATCTTCGTTGAAAACCGTCAGGGCAAAATGGCAGAGCTGACACGGCTCCTCGCCGATGCCGGCATTGATCTGCGCACGCTGAGCCTTGCGGATACCCGCGATTTCGGCATCCTCCGCATCATCGTCAACCAGCCGGAACAGGCAGAGGCGCTCCTCCGCGAAAACGGCTGGACCTTCCAGGTGACGCCCGTCATCGGCGTCAAGGTGCCCGACAGGCCGGGCGGGGTCGCTGAGGTGCTCGAAGCCCTCGATGCCGCGAATGTCAATGTCGAGTATATGTACGCATTCGTCAACCGCATCCCCGGACGCGCTGACACCATCTTCCGCGTCGATAATGAGGAAGCAGCGTTCCGTGCGCTGACGGAAAAGGGCATTGATACCCTCGAAGCGGACGAGGCTTATAACGGCTGAATCCCCCGGTTTTGAAACGCATTTTCCGCAAAAAGAATAAAAATATCTCGGATACACTTGACATTTGTGCCGAAAATGTGTATAATGAAGGTATAGAGTACAGACGGCAGGCGCAGTATGTCATGCTGCTTCTGCACGATCACAGCGATTGGAGTGTGTGTCATGGGTATTTTTGATAAGGTCGGAGATGTCGGCCGCGGCGTGGGTGAGCGTTTCTCCAACGCCTCTGAGGTTGCAAACCTCCGGCGCAAGATCCTCTATGAAGAGGAGCGCATTGTGGAGATCTTTGCGGATCTCGGCAAGAAGTATTACAAGAACCCGGATGAGGATCCGGCTGTCTTCCGCGCACTGTGCGAGGATATCGACGCAAGACGCCGCCGTATCAAGAAGATGAAGTTTGAGTTGAACACCCTCCGCGGGCTCAAGATGTGCCCGAAGTGCGATGCGGAAAACAGCGAGAAAAATATCTTCTGCGGTGTCTGCGGTGCAAGACTCCCTGACCCGGATGACGAGGATTTCACCTCCCTCGCAGAGAATGATTACTACACCGAGACCAGCAATCAGTTCTTCAACGCGGATTCGACCGGCAATGTCGGCATGTGATCTTTACAGATTAAGAAGCGCCTCATGCAAATTGCATGAGGCGCTTTTTTCTGCATGTGCAGGTTTTTTACGAAAAAGCAAAAAAAGTCGCTTTTACCCCTTGCTTTTTATCCCGTTCTATGCTAAAATGAATGTATATATTTTCTTCATTTCAGGAGGATTGCCATGAACTACGGTTACTTTGATCTCGAGCACAAAGAATATGTCATCACAAGACCCGATACCCCCTCTGCATGGTCGAACTACCTCGGCGACCCCGAGTACGGCGCGATCATCACCAACAATGCTGCCGGATACAGCTTCGTCAAGTCCGGCGCAAACGGCAGAATCGGCAGATTCCGCTTTAACTCCATGATGGCGCTCCCGGGCAGATACATCTATCTGCACGATCAGGAGACCAAAGACTTCTGGTCTGCATCGTGGCAGCCGGTCGGCAAGCCGCTCGATCAGTATAAGTCTGTCTGCCGTCACGGCACCGCTTACACCGTGCTGGAGTCTGAGTATGCAGGCATCAGGTCGGAGACCACCTACTATGTCCCCGATACCTATGAGGTCTGGCAGTGCAAGATCACCAATACCACGCAGAAGCCCCGCAAGCTCTCTGTCACCGGCTTTATCGAGTTCACCAATGACAACAACTACAATCAGGATCAGGTGAACCTCCAGTATACCCTCTTCATCACCCGCACCAGCTTTGAGGGCGGCAACCGCATCATTCAGCATATCAATGAGAACTCCGGCAAGGATGCCTCCGGCTCCAATCACCGCGAGCGCTTCTTCGGCGTGGTCGGCGCACCTGTCGCAACCGCAAACGGCGACCTCTCCGCTTTCATCGGACCTTACCGCACCTACTCCAACCCGATCGCTGTCGAGCGCGGCAAGTGCGACGGCACCATGAACTACAACTCCAACGCCTGCGGCGCACTCCAGTCTGACATCGAGCTCCAGCCCGGCGAGACCAAGGTGCTCACCTATGTCTTCGGTCAGCGCAATTCCGCTGAGGCTGCCGAGATCCTCAAGAAGTATGAAACTGCCGGCACTGCCGACAAGGAGATCGAGAATCTCAAGAACTACTGGCATGAGCAGCTCTCGCATTTCGAGGTCGAGACCCCGTCTGCGGAGTTCAATAACATGATCAATGTCTGGAACGCTTACCAGTGCTTCATCACCTCCATCTGGAGCCGCGCAGCCTCGCTCATCTACTGCGGCGAGCGCAACGGCTACGGCTACCGCGATACCGTGCAGGATATCCAGGGCATCATCCACCTGAACCCGGAGATGGCGCTCGACAAGATCCGCTTCATGCTCTCTGCACAGGTCGATAACGGCGGCGGTCTCCCGCTCGTCAAGTTCACCCACAACGCCGGCCACGAAAACACCCCGGACGATCCTGAGTATGTGAAGGAAACCGGTCACCCCTCCTACCGTGCAGACGATGCGCTCTGGCTCTTCCCGACCATCGTCAAGTATATCGGCGAATCGGGCAATCAGGCATTTCTCGATGAGGTCATCGTCTATGCAAACGGCGGCGAGGATACGGTCTACGATCACCTGAAGCGTGCCATCAACTTCTCGATGGAGCGTCTCGGCGCACACAATATGCCCGCAGGTCTCCACGCGGACTGGAACGACTGCCTGCGTCTCGGCGCAAAGGGCGAATCCACCTTCGTCGCATTCCAGCTCTACTACGCAATCCGCGAGATGATGGAAATGGCAAAGGCAAAGAACGATACCGAGTATCTTGCATATCTTGAGAAGACACAGGCTGCGCTCTCCGATACCCTGACCAAGTGCTGGGACGAGGACCGCTTCATCCGCGGCATCCGCGAGGACGGCACTGTCGTCGGCGCAAAGAAGGATCCGGAAGCAAATATGTGGCTCAACCCGCAGAGCTGGTCTGTCATCTCCCGCTTCGCATCGCCGGAGCAGGCTGACAAGGCAATGGAGTCTGTTCACAGCATCCTCAACACCCCCTACGGTGCAAAGCTGCTTGAGCCGCCCTATGTCGATCACTACTTCGACGGCGCACTCATGCACATCTTCAACCCGGATACCAAGGAGAACGGCGGTATCTTCTCGCAGTCGCAGGGCTGGCTGATTCTGGCGGAATCGCTGCTCGGCCACGGCGACAGAGCGTTTGAATACTTCATGGAAACAGCTCCGGCTGCCATGAACGACAAGGCTGAAATCCGCGTCATGGAGCCGTATGTTCACGGACAGTTCACCGAGAGCAAGCGCTCGCCGTTTGCGGGACGCTCGCATGTTCACTGGCTCACCGGTACGGCTTCGACCGTCATGGTCGGCTGCGTGGAGGGCATCTGCGGTATGCGCTCTGAGCTGAACGGCCTGCGCATTGACCCGTCGATTCCGTCTGCATGGGACGGCTTCAAGATCCACAAGCTGTTCCGCGGCAAAAAGCTCAATATCAATATCCAGAATCCGAATCATGTCCAGTGCGGCGTCAAGGCAATGACCGTCAACGGCAAGCTGATTGAAGGCAATTTCCTCCCCTCCGAGAAGCTCGCGGACGTCAACGAAATCTCGATCACGCTGGGGTGATACAGCGGTATTGCTGTGCGATGATTGAGAATGGGGCTCCGCCCCAACCCCCGCCAAAGGGACACTGTCCCTTGGGAATCCCGAAATAAGAACAAAACAGGCGCTGACACAAACGGTCGGCGCCTGTTTTACACCATAATAAAAGTATGCGAGCGAAATCCCTTTGCGTGCAAGAGCTCCGCAAGAGGGGACGCCCTGCGATAGAGAGCGTCCCCTTTCATAAATCTATCGAAGATACAACTTCATTATTTATTCAGAAGATCGTCCCAGGTGATGGGATTTCCGGCGACCGATACCTGTGTATAATATTTCAGAATCAGCTGTGCATCCTCCACGCTGATGATCATGTCGCCGTTGACATCGCCTGTCTTCTTTTGCAGTGTGAGCAAACCGTCCGGATTTCCGGCGATCCGCGCCGTATAGGCTTTCAGCGTCCGCTGCGCATCCTCAATGCTCACTTCGCCGTCCAGCGTCACATCACCGCGCACCTCCGGCAATGCCTCAAAGCGGATCTCATGCATGGACGCAAAGCCCGCTGCATCACTCGGATAATACCCTTTCATCACCCCGGTATACATCCCGAGGTCGTCGTTGCAGATCAGCGACCAGTCGCCGTTCAGCGAAATCTCCGGATTCCGCAGAATCAGCGTTTGCAGATCCGGGCAGTGATAAAAGGCCTGATTTTCAATCGACGAAACGCTCAGCGGCAATGTCACAGAAGTGACGCCCTTCAGATCCGCAAAGGCCTTTTCCCCGATGACCTTCACAGGCTGACCGGCGATGCTCTCCGGAATCACAATCTCCGCCGGGAGCGCTGCGTTCGCCTGATACCCGCTGACCATGATATAACTGCTGCGCTGCTCATAGCAGATGCCGTTCAGAACCAGCTTATGATCTGCGCCGAACGGAGAGGTCGTTGTCATGACCGGCGTAGTTGTTGTCGTCACGGCAGTGGTCACCGGCAGCGTTGTCGTTACGGAGGGATCCGCAGCAGTGGTTCCGTACCACCAATCCGGCGGCGGTGCTGTTTCCGCAGGAGAAGTCGTGACATAATTT
>JAEEXH010000087.1 GCA_016291435.1 Oscillospiraceae bacterium | reverse complement strand
TTTTCAAAGGCTTGCGAGAGTCCAGAGGCGAGCAGCCTCTGGTCGCCCTCCGCAGAGGGCGAAATCCCCTGACTTTAGGAGCTCCGCAAGGGTGAATCTCAAAAAGCATCCAGTGAATGTTTTTTGAGAGAGGGGAGCCCTGCGATAGAGGGCGCCCCTAGGCGAATCGCCCTGCGATTCGCGATTTTTGGACTTTATCGACAGACTGAGGCGCCCCTTCAAAAGAAAGGGCGCCTGTGACTGCGTTATGTTTCCTCTGCGGGATTCAGCTCTGTGAAGCCGAGAAAATTCGTATTGTTTTCGCCGTTCATCTGTATGACATAGATGTTTTTTGCGGCAGCCTGCTTCTGCTCCTCCGTGAGCGTGCCGCCGCCTGAGCAGGCATCAAAGAACTTTGCGCGGATCTCGTCATCCGTGCAGCCCGGCGCAAAGAAATAGATGATGAGCTCTGCGGGCGATGCGTCGCAGAGCCGCTCGGCAATGCGGTACATCCACCAGCCGTCTGTGTTCGAGAGCGCCATGCCGAAGATGAGAAACAGCTCTGTCTCCGGGAAGTATCGGCTGTATTTGAAATCGTTGAGCGTCCAGAAGGATTTGACCATCTTCTTGACCGGGTGATTCTTCTGATAATCCGCAAATTCCGTGCCGAAGATCATCGAGCGCGGGACATTCTGCATGCCGTTCGGGTGAATGATGCTGAGCAGCATATATCCCGAGAGCGTCCAGTCTGCGTGATAGGAGCCGAACAGCGCATTCGGATTGCATTCGAAGCGGAAATTGGTGTCAACATTGTGATGCAGATGTGCGTCGAACTGGTAGCGGTCGGGGTAGAGATAGTTGTCGAGCAGAGAGGTGTAGTTGAAATTGAAAAGCTGGTAATTGAACAGATTGTAATGCTCAAGCCCGAGCGGAAAGCGCATCCCGGAGGCGGTGTCCGGCAGATCGCGCAGAAACCGTGAGAGACTGTGCCCTGCCCACTGGTTCTCCATCGCATCGGCATTCAGCCGCAGCATCACATCCGGCGTGACCACATCGTTGAGAAAGCGGATGAACGCATTTTGCAGCTCCATGAGGTCGTTTTCCAGCAGGTTATAATAATTCTCGGAGCGGTTTGCAGCCTGTCCCTCCGTTGTGAGGCGGTCAATCACGCCCTCGAAGTCGCACCAGTTCTGCATTTCCGCACGCTTCTGCGCACAGATCTCGGTATAGATGCGGTTGTCCTCCCGGCAGAGATGAAAATAGCGCACATACTCAAAGAAGTCAGCGTAGGAGGTCATTTTGCCGGGGAGACGGTCTGAGCAGTAGCGGTGCATGACCGCCATATCAAAGCCGTTCCCGACCAGCACCATAATGTTGTGCTGCCCGGAGAGCCGCTCGAAGTCGCTCCTCGTGTAGGAGATATACATGGCGGGTGTCCTTTCAGAAGCGGTTTTTGTAGTCGCTGAATGTAAATGTGCGGAAGATCTTGCAGTTGCCGGTCGTCTCACGGAGCGCGACCGCGGGCATCGGCATGCCGGTATACATTTTTGCTTTTGTAAGCGTATTGATCGCCATATCCTTGAAGACGAGCCGCTCGCCGATCTGGAGCTTGTGGTCGAAGGAATAGTCGCCGAAGACATCCTCCGGGAGACAGCTTCTGCCGCCGAGCCGGTAGGTATAGGGCAGCACGCCCGGGCGGTCGGCGCCGATCAGCGGCGGGCGGTATTGCAGCTCTGTGATGTCGGGCGCATGGCAGACCGCGGAGGAATCAAGCACGGCAATATCCGTGCCGTTGCGGAAGACATCGACAACGGTTGTGACGAAATCGCCCGCTTCCCAGACGATCGCTTCGCCGGGCTCGAGATAGACCTGTAAGCCGTAGGTATCCTGAAGGCGTTTGATGCAGCTTTCGAGCACATCGAGCTGATAGCCCTCTCTGGTGATATGATGCCCGCCGCCTAAATTGATCCACTCCATCTGCGGGAGGATGGGACCGAATTTCTCGATGACGGCGTTTGTCAGGCGCTCCAGCGCGTCGGAATTCTGCTCATAGAGCGCGTGGACATGCAGCCCGTTGATCAGCGGGCGGAGCTGCATGGGGAAATTCGCGGCAGTCGTGCCGAGGCGGGAATTCGGCGCACAGGGATCGAATTCCTCAAGCTGCTGCGAAAGGTATTCGGGATTGATGCGCAGACCGACGGAGACGCCGTTTGCGCGGGCTGTGAGCGCATAGCGCTGGAGCTGCGAGGGCGAATTGAAGGTGATATGGTCGCAGATTTTCACGAGCGCCGCCATCTCGTCCGGCAGATAGGCTGTCTGCACGATATGGTTTTCGCCGTGGAAGAAGTTTTTTGCGAGCTCCGCTTCATAGGCAGAGCAGGAAGCGGCACCGTCCAGATACCGCGAAATGATAGAATAAAAGGGGAACGAAGAAAACGCCTTCTGCGCATAGAGGATTTTGCAGCCCGTCCGCTTGCGCACACCGTCCAGCAGCTCGAGATTGCGTTTGAGTTTTTTCTGGTCGATGAGGTAGCAGGGGGTCGGCAGCGCAGATTCCAGCATATTGGGTCACATCCCTTCTGTTCAAAAATCGTTCACTTATCAGTATATCACATTCCGCGGAAAAATGCAATGGCTGAAAATCAGAATCTGTGTGCATTGCAGACAGAAAAAAGCCGCCGCACATTTTCTGCAATGTGCGGCGGCGCGGTGTTCTGTTGCGGGAAAATCACTGTTCGTTCAGCAGGTGAATCGTGCCGATGACCGGGAGCTCCTTTGCTCTGCCGTTCGCAGCGTTCACCACACCGATCACGAGCATCACGATCATGACGATCTCCACAGCGGCACCGATGATCGCGAAGACCCAGCCGATCAGCGGGATGCCGCGCAGTGCGCCGAAGATGATGCCTGCGATTGTCTCAACGATCGCGAGAAGCAGCCCCTGATTGCAGTGGAATCTTGCAAAGCGGGATTCCTTTGCGCAGAGGAGCGGAATCAGCACCAGCCACGAAAAATATGCAAGGATCGCCATGCCCTTGTTCTTCGTGACATCTGCCGGATCATACGAGGAGGTGGTGTCTGCGGTGTTGTTCATATCCTCGAGCTTGTCTTTGAGTTCATTGAAATCGAAATCTGCCATCACAAATCATCCTTTCCAAATTCAGAAGCGGCTTTCGTGCTCTTATTATAGCACAGGGCGGGGCAGTTTGTCAAGGCAAATCCAACAAAATTTATCTATCATATTGTGCACATCGCTGAAATTCTTTTGCTAAATAAAAAAAGTTGTACGCCGGCGTACAACTTTTGCCGGAAAACCCGCTGTATATGAGAGCATGAAAGGAGGCGCTATGCCGGAACTGACAGTCACAGTCAGAGACAAGCATGCGAAGGCGGCGGGCACACCGGTCATCGTCTGCGGCAACAGCGATTATACGGTGCGCTTCTCCTTCGACAGCGAATGGGCGGACTGCCCGACAAAAACGGCGCGGTTTGTGTATCACATGGGCGGCGCGGTGCGTTATACGGATGTGCTGTTTGCGGGTGACAGCGTGTCCGTGCCTGTGCTGCGCGATGCGGATGAGGTCGAAATCGGCGTCTATGCCGGCAGTCTCAGCACCAGTACGCCGGCACGCATCCCCTGTGCACGCTGCATCACGGACGGCGAAGCAGTGCGCGATCCGCCGGTGACGGACATTTACAATCAGCTGACGGAGCGGCTCGCAGAATTGCAGACCGGACGGTCCGTCAGACGTGAACGGCTCAGGACATGGGGCTCTGCGTTTACAGGCGGCATGACATGGGCGGAAGCAGCAATGTATAAATGGAGGGATGCAGGATGACCACAACGGAATACCTCGGGCTGAAAAAGCCTGGGTTCCCAGACCCGATCGACATTTCCGTGCTGAATGAGAATGCGGACACGCTCGACGCATTTGCAGAGGAGACGGGCGCGGCGCTCGCGGCAGTCACCGCTGCGCAGCAGCAGCAGAGCGGAGAGATCGGCACGCTGGCAAATGCGGGCGCAAAAAATTATCTTCGGCAGGACAGCTACAGAGGGCAGTCGGCAGGCGATGAGGTGACATGGACGTGGAATCAGTCAGACGGAACGATCCGCGCACAAATCGGTGCGGCGCCGCTCCCGGCGTCACGCGTGTATCAGCTCAATGTCACGGTGACGGAAGCGGGCATGTATACGTTTACCTGCGGCGAAAACTCGGGCGGCGCAAGCTATCCCTATGACTGCTATCTGCACAATCCCGCAACATCCTCGACAGCGATCCGCGACTACGGCGCAGAACAGACAAAGCAGCTTGCAGCAGGCACTTACCGGCTTGACATCCGCATCCGCGCCGGTGTCAGCTATTTTGACAAGACATTCAAGCCGATGCTCAGACCTGCCGTGCTGACGGACACGGAATATGTGCCGTATGCGCCGACGAACCGCGCCCTGTACGAGATGATTCTTGCGATGCAGAACCGGAGCTGAAAGGAGGCATCCATGCCTGAGATTATGATTGATGTGACGGAGAAGGCCGCGGTGCTCAGTGCGCCTTCTGTCATTGTCTGCGGCAACAGCGGATATACCGTGCGCTTTGCCTTCAGCAGCGAATGGGACGCTTACCCGACAAAAACTGCACGCTTTGTGTATCGCCGGAGCGGAGCACTGCGCTATGCGGATCTGCTGTTTGCGGGGAACAGCGTATCTGTGCCGGTGATCCGTGATGCGGACGAGGTCGAAATCGGGGTCTATGCAGGAGATCTCTGTACCACAACGCCTGCGCGTGTGCCCTGCGCCCGCTGCATCACGGACGGTGCGCCGGTGCATGATCCGCCCGCACCGGATGTCTACGGGCAGCTCCTGGCGTATCTTGCGGGATTGCAGGGCAGCGCAGTGGCAGGCGCCGCAGTGCTGCACATCTGCGGCGCGGGCGCTGAGAGCGCGGGAGAAACAACGATTGAGGAGGAAGCATCATGATCAATGTCAGCACATACAGCGCAGCAAACTATGCGACGGCACTCAGCAAAGCACAGGAGGCGCTGGAAGCATCCGGCTTTTTTGAGAGCGTCACACTGAACGCTGCATCCAATACCGTAACATGCCGGAAAAACGGCAGCACACTTGCGACGGTGAAGCTCACCGCATCAACCTTCGCCGTGACATTCACGGGTCTGATGAATATTTCGGAGACAAATCTGGCAACCTTCATCATCGCCACAACGGACAAGGGCGTATTCATCACATTTCTTTCTTCTTCATCTGTCGCCTACGGCGTGTGCTTTACCGTGCTGTTCTCGGAGTCGAAAAACGGCAAGGTAATGTGCGGCTACAATCAGGGAAATCAGCGGATCCTGACGCTGTACGCAGAGGACACGACAAATATCCAGAGCGGCAGATCTTCTGCACCTGCGGCGTCAAATTCCTATTTCTCGGCGCTGACAGCCCTGTGTGTTGCAACGGGCGCGGAGGATCCCGTATCCGTCAGTGACGGCGCCTGCCTGTTCCATGACCGGCTGTCTTCTATCCCGAGAGGTGCGTTTTCAACGGTGACGATCGGCGGTGACACCTATCTGACAGACGGCGACCTCTGCCTGCGGGATGCATAACCTGAGCGGGGACACATGCGGGAGCATGCGGCGTATGCGCGCTCCGTTCCGGGGCAGATTCCGCGTCATTCGGTGTTACAGTGCGGCACATCCGCAGCTTGCGCTTGCGGGCATCGACAGCACGGCGGTTCGCAGCACTGTCCGCGGATATGTCGTGCGCACCGTGCGGGAGGATGCATCTGACTGCGGGCGGCAGGTTGTCATCCGCCGCGACGGCTCAGAGGAATACTATTATTTTGCAGAGCTTTCTGCGGTCTGCGTGACGCCCGGCGACCGTGTGCAGCGCGGCACTGTGATCGGTACCGGCGCACGCTGCCGCTGCGCGTGCCGCCGCAATGATGATCCCGCGCAGCCCGAGAGTGTCAGCCTGCTCTCCGGCATCCCGAATGCAGTCGGGGTCTTTGGCGGCAGCGGGCGCATCTGACCTTTGCTCCAGGCGGCACATCTGTCAATGACGCAGATGTGCCGCTTTTTTGCTGTGTGCGCACCGCAGCATATGCGCCGCAGAAACCATTTCAGAGAAAATCCCATTTTCCTCTTGACAAATGCAGCACAGTGTGTTATACTGTATTCATCGGAACAAGTACAGTGTAACACAACGCGAAAGGAGGACATCATGAAAATCCTGTTGAAAAACCGATCCGATGTGCCGATTTACAGTCAGGTCGAGGAGCAGATCCGTTCCCAGATCCTGAGCGGCGAGCTCCCCGAAGGCACGCAGCTCCCGTCGATCCGGCAGCTCGCCCGTGATCTCAAGATCAGTGTCGTCACAACCACACGCATTTACAACGACCTCACCGAGGAGGGGTTTTTGCAGTCGGTCGCGGGAAAGGGCTGCTTTGTTGCCCCGCGTGACAACGACCTCCTGCGTGAGCGCATGCTGAGCGAGATGGAATCGGGGCTTGAGCAGGCGGTGCGCTGCGGTGTAAAGTGCGGCATGGACGATCAGGCGCTGCATGACGCGCTGCAAACCATGATTGACGGTCTCAGAGAGGAGGGCTCCATATGAGCGGGATGATTCTGACGCTTGACAAGGTCTGCAAATCCTACCGGAATTTTGCCCTGCGCGATGTCAGCTTTACCCTGCCGCGCGGCTATATCATGGGCTTTGTCGGCGAAAACGGCGCGGGCAAGACCACAACGATCCGCTGCATTCTCGGCAGCACACGCACGGAGAGCGGCAGCATTTCCGTGTTCGGGAAGGACAGCCGGACGGAGCCTGTGGCAGTGCGGTCCCGCATCGGCGCGGTCTATGACACCCTGATGTTCGCGGGGCATCTGCGGCTCTCAGAGGTCGAAGCGCATCTCAGGCGGTTCTATCCGGAATGGGACAGCAGGCAGTTCCGCACATTCGCCGACCGCTTCAGGCTGCCTGAGAAAACGAAGTGCGGCAAATATTCCCGCGGCATGCAGATGAAGCTGATGCTTTCAGCGGCGCTCTCACATCATGCGGAGCTGCTCATTCTCGATGAACCGACTGCGGGTCTTGACCCCGTGGCGCGCGATGAGCTGCTGGAGATTCTCTCGGAATATATTGCCGGCGGGGAAGGCAGTGTGCTGTTTTCGACGCATATCACTGCCGATGTGGAGCGCATTGCGGATTATGTGACCGTGCTGCATAAGGGCAGGGTCTGGTTCACGGGCGCGAAGGATGATCTCATGGAGGAATATGCGGTCGTGCAGCGCGGCGAACCGTTCCCGCAGCCGCTCAGAGATGCCTGCATCGGGCTGCATGACACACCGTCGGGCTGCGCGGCGATCCTGCCGACTGACCGCCTGACGGAGCTTCCGAAGGACGCAATATTTGAGCCTGCAAAGATCGAAGACCTGCTTGTGTATCTTGCGAAGGGAGGCGAATGATATGCGCTCGGTCCTGAATGTGATGGCGATGGATTATTATAACGTGCGGCGGCGGGCGCTCGTGCTGCTGCTGCTCTCCTGGCTGGTGATCGTGCCGGTCAGCGTGATCGTCTATCCGGCGGCATCGGCGGCGATCATCCCGTTCGGCGGCATACTGGCGCTGCTGCCTCCGGGCATCGAGGACAAAAACAAGCTCGGGCGGCTCTATGAGACGCTGCCCATGCGCCGGAAGGATCTGATCTGCGGACGCTTTCTTGCGCTGTGGCTGGTGACACTCGCTTCGTCGATCGCGGCATATCTGATCGGCATGCTTGCGCTCAATCTGCATGTCTTCGCAAAATTGGGAATCGGCTCCTATGCAGTCATCGTCCGTGCGCAGGCACATAACCGCACGGTCGCCTATGTCTGCTCGCGGCTCTTTCTGTTGACCTGCCTGATCATCGGCTTTCTGCTGCTGCTGAGCTATCTTCTTGAGCGGCACCGCGAGCGCGTTGTGATTGTAACGCTGCTGCTGATTTTCCTCGGCATCATGCTGTTATTTGTCCCGAATTCGTGGTTCGTCCGTCTGATCGAAACGCTGATCCGTGCGGACAATGTACTTTTCCTGCAAGATGTTGTGATCTATGAGACCGTGATGTATCTGCTCGGGACGGCGGCTCTCGTGCTTTTCGGTGCGCTGACGCTTGTGTTCACCGGGAGGAGGGAATGGAAATGAAAAAGAAGCTGACGGTTCCGGCGGTGCTTTTGCTCACGGCGCCGCTGCTGACGGGCTGCTGGGGCAGCGGGTACTATGAGACCGCGCATTTCCGCATTGACGGCAGTCTTCCGTGGACACTTTCAGAGGCAGAATATGATGCCGATACAAATCATACCGGGCTGCTTCGTTTTCAAATTCCGAGCGGCGAAATCACAGTCCGCGAATATGCCTTTGCGATCCCCGAGGAAGCAGCCGCTGACACAGGCGAGATCGGCGCGGCCGAAAATGCGTCAAAGGACAAACAATATCAGTGTAAATACCATGTGTTTCAGATGAACACAGGTGCGCAGGGATACAGCCCCGACAGTTATATGCGCGATGTGACGGTATATGTTGATACGGACGGCTGGGTGCTGGAGCTGCATGCCGTGCTTCAGCAGGGAAGCCTCCCTGGGTTTGAGACGGATGTGCAGAAACTGCTGGATTTGCTGGAATATACCGGGTAAGCCGCAGGAAGGAGAGAGAGTACATGAAGCATAAATTATGGTTCGCGGCGGTGCCGCTGCTTGCCGTGCCGCTGCTGACGGGCTGCTGGGACAGCGGATACTATGAGACCGCAAATTTCCGCTTTGACGGCACGCTGCCGTGGTATCTCAACAACGCAGTGTGCGGTGAGAACACGCACTGTGCGGAGTGGCTCGGATTCAGAACAGGCGGCGGGACGGTCTCCGTGTATGAATCGGCGAACACGCTCTCTGCGGAGACACTTGCAAACGACGCAGGCCTTGCAGAAAAAAAGGAACTGCGCTGCAAATATGACGCATGGGAAGCGGTCGGCGATCCGCAGCGGGATTTTCAGGACCGCAGCATGCAGCAGGTCTATATCTGGATCGCGGAGGAAGGGCATGTCCTTACGCTGAACTGCACGCTCCCCGAGGGCACTGTCGGCGACTTTGAGATCAATGCGCAGGGTCTGCTTGATTCGGTGGAATACACCGGGGAGCCGCTTCAATTTGAGAGCGGCGAAGCGGATGCGGGCAATATTCATGCGGCGTGGTCGGCGGACTGGAAACAGGCGGAATACAGCGGTGACGCCCTGCTCTGTCTGGAGCTCACACAGCCGCAGACCGAAGAAGAAATGAGCGTCAGCATTTCGGTGTATGACATCACGGATGCAGAGGAGGATGCAGCGGCGCGGGTTCAGAAGGCGCTGGATTCAGACGGCAGGGAGACAGAACTGACTTCATTTACGGCACACCGGCTGAATCAGACATCCTTTGCAGGACTCCCGGTGCAGGATGCGGTCTATGTGGATGCCTTTTCGAAGGATCAGTACACGGCGACCATCTTCCGGAGATATTTTGCGGAATGCGGCGGCAGGAGCTATGAGATCATGCTCATCTTCTCAGACAGCACCGAGACCGCGCTGGACGCACATCTCCCGGGCATTACGCTTACGGCGAAATGAGTGCGCCGCTGTGCAGATATACTCTATATGATATGCAGGCAAAGCCCGCGGTACTTGTTCGGTACCGCGGGCTCAGTCTGCTGATAAAGTGTTTCCTGTCATAAGGGGCTCTCACACGTTTCGCTATGGGATTCTTAAGGGAAAGTGCCCAATATCAATCTTCGCGCAGCGATACCGTTACTCCGTTCTGCGGATGCCGTCGATCAGCGGCTCCCGCATCAGGCGCCGCAGGGAGAGCAGCGATGCGGCAGCGGCAGCGACAAACGCACACGCCGTCGATACCGCAACCGCAGGCAGCGGTCTGAGATAGCTGAGCCCGAGCTGCGTGATATATTCCTCAAGCGTCACCTCGATCAGCATTTTCTTTGTGAAGAAGATGAGCGCCGCGCAGAGCAGTGCCGCACAGATGCCGGATGTCAGCACATATTGCAGGCACTCCGTCAGGATCATGCGGATGAGCTGCCCGTCTGTCATACCGAGCGTGCACATCGAAGCGAGCTCCTGCCTGCGGTTCAGAATTCCCGTCGTGATGATATTCACCATATTGACCAGGGCGACCAGCGCAAAGAGCGCCATCAGGATGCGGCAGATGAACAGAATCGTCTCTGCAATCTGCTCTGCATGGAGCTGCGCCGAAATGTGGTCATCGGAACTTGCGTAAACGCCGAGCGATTCGATCGCCTGCTTTGCCCGCTCCACATGGTCAAGATCCCGTACCTTCATGCGGCAGCGCAGCGTATAGGCGGGAAAGCTCACGCGGTCTGTGCCCTCAAGCAGCGTGAGCTGCCAGCCGCCCGCATCATATGCCTGTTCAGGCGCGATCAGAACGAAGGTCTCCGTGCCGTAGTTCTCGATTTCCAGCGTGCCGGAAGCGTCGCAGAGCAGCGGGAAGTTCATCTCCTCGTCAAAGGATTCCATGTAGTCGCGGATGTATTCCCCGCGCTCCGCATCCCAGCCGACTGCACGCGTTTCCTGCCGCATCAGCTCCTCCATGTCGATGACCGTGTCGGGATCGTGCTCCAGCAGCTTTTCTGCGCGGGTCTCTGCTTTTTTGCGCGCCTGCGCCTCCGAGATGAGCCGCTCCCGGTACAGGCAGAGATCCACGCTCTTGCCGCCGTCTGCGGAGAGGTCGCTGACTGCGAGCGAGGAGCCGGCAGGCGTCGCCCAGATGTATTTTCCGCTGTCACAGAGTTCCTGATAGGAGACCGGCGGCGAACCTCCAAACATCGCGTTGTAGTCTGTTTCGTTCAGCCAGTTGAGCGAGCCGATCGCCTTGTAGCCGTAATAGGGATAGTAGACGCTTTTCTGTTCATAGTCGGGTACGCGCAGCCCGGCGCCGAGCTCCGGCGTCACCTCCGAGAACAGCCCTGTGTCTGTGAGCTTCTGCACGCCGTCACGGTAGGCAAAGGCACTTGTGTCATCGGCGGTGACATAGGCTTCCAGATCGAAGCTCCAGATCTCGCCGGCATTGGAATATGCGTCCGCGACAGCCGCTTCCCGGAATGCAGAGATCACAAAGGAAGCCGAGGCGATCAGCGTGATTGAGAGTGTCAGCGAGAGCACCGTGATCAGAAACCGCTTCTTCTGCCGCGCCACATTCCGTGCCGCGAGTTTGCCCGTCCAGCCGAAGAGCAGCCCGAAGATGCTGTGCCGCTTCACCTTCATGATGCGCGTCTGTTTGCCGTAGATCGCTTCGATCGGCGTATATTTCATGACGCGGACACCCGTGCCGTAGGCGGAGAACAGCACCCAGAGCAGACCCGTCGCCGCAGAGACAAACAGGCTCAGCGCACTTACATGAAACGGCGGCGTGATGAAATCATTATAGAAGATAAACTCCGCAATCATCCTGAATGCGTCCGCGCGGTAGAGGAAATAGGCGAGCCCGATGCCTGCGAGCAGACCGAGCGGCAGACCGGCCGCGGAGAGCATGAGTCCCTCATTTGTCATGATGCGGACAATCTGCTTCGGGGTTGCGCCGACGGATTGCAGCATGCCGAACTGCCGCTCGCGCTCCTTCGCGGAGATCTCGAATGCCGTGTCGATCACAAGGCGGAGCATCAGCGCGATAAAGATCACCAGAACATAGTAAAGCGTGAACAGCACAGCGATCGTGAATCTGCCGCTGACCGTCAGCAGATCGACATTCATAAGGATTGAGTTTTGCATAGCCCATGTCATATTGCTGATGTCATCGAACACGACTTCCGCCGAAGGGTGTCCAAACGGCAGACGCGCACCCGCATCCTTCACGAACAGATGAAATGCAAAGTCGATCCAGATCGCATGCTGTGTGCCCGTCAGCTCCAATTCACTGATTGCGTTGTCGATATCCTTCGCGATATAGGAATCCGCATAGCTGCTCCCGGGATCGTTCGGATGCAGCTCGCCGGGGGTATATTGTCCCACAGCCTTGACGCCCTCCATCGCTGCGATCTCCGCCTCCTGCTCATCTGTGACAACCGCAACGGCATGATGCGGAAATTGTGTGGTCGCGATGGTATAGCGCCCCGTGTTGAACACGCAGGCAGCACCGGTGAAGAACATGGTGAGCATGGCAACGGCAAGGATGATGCTGCAAATTGTCAGCAGCGAGTGCCGTTTCTGCTCCCTGATATAGCGCCATGCAAGCAGCGGCTCAAACATGAAATCACATCCTTTCGGTTTCTGCGATGAATCAGTATTTGCCGGGGAGTGCTTTCGATGGTTCTATGTGGGGACGCCCCGCTTGCGCTGTCGAGTTTGCGTTGCAAACATCGAGCACCCCACGCCCCTGCTGAGGGGATAGCGATCCCCTCAGACTCCTCTGTCTCAAAATCCCCCGCCCCCGCGGGGGCGGGGGATTTTGCAATGGGGTCCGGGGGCCGCTGCCCCCGGCGGGAGTTTGAGGGCAGGGCCCTCATTATAAATCCGCCGGAG
>JAEEXH010000014.1 GCA_016291435.1 Oscillospiraceae bacterium | reverse complement strand
CGTGAGGATGCGCGGGGCAAAGACCGCATCCAGATAGACCTCGGTGAGGTTGAGAAAATCGCGTTTGTTGCGGCTGGAAACGGGATAGACCGTCTTGTCGGGATAGGTCATTGCGTTGAGGAAGGTGTTCATCGAGCTTTTGAGCAGCTCGACAAACGGCTCGCGCACCGGATATTTCGCCGAGCCGCAGAGCACGGAATGCTCGAGAATATGAAACACGCCGGTGCTGTCCTCGGGGAGGGTCCTGAAGGCGACTGCGAACAGCTTGTTCTCCTGTCCGTTGTCGACCCAGCAGACGGGCGTGCCGGTTTTGTCGTAGATGAGCTCGACCAGTCTGCCGCCGAGCTCCTCCGAGCTGCGGATGCGGGTGACGGTAAAGCCGAGGAAGCTGTCGCCGGTTTTTGTGAACATTGTGCATCGCTCCTTTTTTCATTGATACGGGAATACTCCTATTGTACCATAATTGCGGCAAAAATGCAAGGCTCTGAACGGTCGGCGGCAGCTTTGGCAGCATCCACAAAAAGGAGATACTATATTTATGCAATTTGCGAATTGATTTTTGCGGGGGGGGCAGTATAATAAAAATGGAAGGGAAGGTGATTCCGATGAATTGAATCGGATAACACACCCATTGATGCTGTTCTACTTAAATAACCCTAAGGTGACACAGGATTTGGAGGCGATAACATGAAAAGACTCAAGAGAGCACTATCACTCGTACTTTCGTTAGTGATTGCGGGCGGTGTCGGTCTCACGGGGAGGACCGGTGTGAAGGCGGCCTCGCAGAATATCACGGCGGATGATATCGTGCGGCAAATAAGCACAAAGAAACCGGATGTGTATGACGAAATCGGCAAGACGGAGTATGCGGTACCGCACCTTGCGTTTTACTGGAAAGGCGAGGGCGCTCCGGAAAATGCTGAGATTGGCGGGCATACACTGACACTGATTGCAGATCGTGGAATTTACTATGAACCGTACCAAGTACAGTCCATTGCAGACGCCGCGGAACACCTTTCAGCGTGGATGCCCTATACCAACTCGAGCTATATCGTGCAGGATGAACTGACACAAAGCGGTATCTGGATTGTCAGCGGTGCGAATGAACCGGAATTTGCCGCAGCACTTCTTGCCGACCCACGCATTGATATTTGTGGGATACTCTATACCACAATACTGGAGGAGTATCACTGGGACGTGGATGAAAACGGAAATGAGTATCCGTTCATTCTTGAAGATTTGGACGGTCTGCATTATTCGCTGGAGCTTGTGCCGCTGAAACACTTTGACACCCTCCCCGACAACATGCTGAACGTATACGAATACGCGGAGTCAAAGGGGCTGCATCTGATCGACACGACCGGATTCTACAGCAGAGAGATCACGGCTGTGCCGGATCACGCGAAATTTGAGGGGTACATCACAGGCTACAGGGACGGCTTTTTGGAGCAGTTCAATGCCGGTGAGACGGTATCGCTCTGTATCTGTACCGCATTCAGCCATGTGCGGCTGAATCTGAAGCCGGCTGCCGATGACCTCGCGCCGCTGGATGCGCTGCTCGGCGCATTCGCCGACGAAAACAGCGCCGTGACCTACGGGCGCGTGGACTGGGCAGGCTTTGCGGCGGTCATGGATTACGGGCTGCAAAAGGACACCGCTGACCGTGTGTGTGCACTGCTCGCGGAAAATCCCGCGGCTGCGGCATGTGTGCAAAGCATCGAATACACGCCGGTTTTCCTCACCGGAAAGCCGTCTGCGCCGATGTCCGGCGAAATCCGCTTCATGCTCTCAAATGCACAGCTTGCGGAGGCTGAAACGCTGACGCTGCCCGCGCCGTGGCATCTCGACGGCAGAGGTTTTGCAGCTGACCGCGAGATCGGCGCATCCGATCTGGAAGCACTGTTCGCGGCAGTGGAGCAGGCATTCCCCGGCACAGTCCTGAAACCCTCCCCGCTTGACGGCGCCCCGGTGATTTATGCAGACAAGGAGACCGTCTGGCGCGCGCCCGGCAACGGCGACCTCACCGGCGACGGCGAAACGAACATCGGCGATGCGGTGGCGCTCGCCCGCTTCAACGCCGAGGATTCCGGGCTTGACGTCTCCGCACTCAACATGGACGAAGCCGACCTCAATGCCGACGGCACGGTCGATCTGCTCGATCTGGCGGCGCTGCTGAGAGCACTCACAGACCCTGCAAATTGAATGAAAACCGCCGCTCCTGCGTTTGCACAGGGGCGGCGGTCATATTTATCGTGCGGCAAAATGAAATCCCTTCGGGGTGAAATTGCTTCGCAGTGAAATCGTGCCTTCGGCATTCGGTGAAATAAAACCCGCCTTCGGCGGATTTTATTGAAAAAGACCTGATGCAAAGCATCAGGTCTTTTTCAGTCGAGGCGACAGGATTTGAACCTGCGGCCTCTGCGTCCCGAACGCAGCGCTCTACCAAACTGAGCCACGCCTCGATTTTTTGACAGCATTTTTTCGGCTGCCTATGTATTATATCACAAAGAACCGAAAATGTCAAGGGGGAAATTTCGCAAATTGCAAAAATTATCGAAAATCACAATTTGCCCCTTGAAATTTCGGCGGGAATGTGGTATAATGTAAAAGTCGTTAGACGAATCATCTGGAAATTCCGGATTATAGGTGTGCGGGCCCTGTGCAGCAAAGCACCGTGAACCATGTCAGGCGGGGAACCGAGCAGCATTAAGCGGATCGCTTGGCGTGCCGCAGTCAGCCTGCACACCTATGCTCCGGAATTTTCTGTGATGAGGGAGGTGTGACAATGGCAGCCTATGAAGCGCTCTACCGGAAATGGAGACCGCAGACCTTCGATGACATTGTCGCACAGCCGCATATCACACGGACGCTCAAAAACCAGATCATGCGCGAGAAGACTGCGCACGCCTATCTGTTCGTCGGCTCCCGCGGCACCGGCAAGACCACCTGTGCGCGTATCTTCGCGAAGGCGGTCAACTGCCTGCACCCGAAGGACGGCAACCCCTGTCTGGAATGCGAGAACTGCCGCGATGCCGAAAAGGGCGCGCTCACGGACATCATCGAGATCGACGGCGCTTCCAACAACGGCGTCGGCGAGGTGCGTTCCCTGCGCGACAACGCCGCCTATATGCCCGTGCGCTGCAAGTATAAGGTGTATGTCATCGACGAAGCGCACATGATCACGACCGAGGCGTTCAACGCGCTCCTGAAAATGATCGAGGAGCCGCCTCCCTATGTCAAATTCGTGCTCGCGACCACCGAGATCCACAAGGTCCCGGCGACCATCCTCTCGCGCTGCCAGCGGTTCGATTTCCGCCGCATTCTGCCCGAGGATATTGCTGCGCGCATCCAGTATATCGCATCGCATGAGAGCTTCACGGTCTCCGATGCCGCCGCGCACCGCATTGCGATGCTCTCCGACGGCGGTCTGCGCGACGCGCTCTCGCTGCTCGATCAGTGTGCCGCTGTTTCCGATACCATTGAAAGCGAGACGGTCGAGGAAGCGGTCGGCGTTGCGGGTACAGAATCCGTTTATTCCGTGCTGCATGCCGTTGCCGCAAGGGACGCCGCTGCCGCACTCTCTGTCATAGACAAGCTCTACCGGCAGTCGAAGGATATGACGCGCTTTGCGGACGAGATCTCGCAGCAGCTCAGAAATGTCATGCTGCTGAAATCTGCGCCGGATGCGCCGGAGCTGATCAGCGCGATGCCGCAGGAGCTTGATGCGCTGAAGTCGCTTTCTGAGGAATACACGACCGGCGGCGTGCTCAATGCGCTGAATGCCGTCCGGCAGTGCTGCGACCGCATGACACGCGCAGGCAATCGCAGAATGGAGCTCGAGATGACGCTCATCCGGCTCTGTGCCGATCTCCAGACGCAGACACCGACAGCGCAGGCGGGCGGCGACACGGCAGTGCTGACAGACCGCATCGCAAGGCTGGAAGCGCAGCTCTCTGAGCTTGTGCGAAACGGCGTGCCCGCGAATTTCCGTGCAGGCGCGGCGCAGACAGCGCATCGCCCGGAGCCGAAGATACCGGCAAGGGAATTGCAGGTCGAGGGCAAGCCCGATACCTCGCAGTCCACGCCTGTGCGCAACTGGGCGGAGGTGCTGGAGCGGTTCCATACGCTGAACCCCGCTGTCTCGGGGCTCTTGCAGGATTCCGAAGCCTATGCGCTGGAGGACAAGCAGATTCTACTGCTGATCGTGCGAAACCGTCTGTTCAAGCAGCTCTTCACAAGGCGCGATGCAGCCGCACTTGAGCAGGCTGCTTTGCAGGTGCTCGGCAGGCAGTATTCGATCCGGTTCAAGACCGTTGAGCCGCAGGGGGAGCAGCAGTCTCCCGTCGATACGCTGATGCAGAGAGCACAGGAAATGCAGGTTCCGGTCGGAACAAGAGAAGACAAAAAGTAACTGTTTATAATCTGTGCGGCGATGCCGTGCGGCTTATATAAATCAAAAATCAATGTAAAATGTAAGGAGAATTCTTATGAAATCCAGAGTACCGAAGCAGTTTCAGGGCGGCGGCCAGGACATGAACTCCATGATCCATCAGGCACGCAAAATGCAGGATCAGATCACTGCGCTTCAGGAAGACATCGAGCAGCGCACCTTCACTGCATCCGCAGGCGGCGGCATGGTGAATGTCACTGTGACCGGCAAGAAGACGCTCCAGTCCGTCGAACTGAAGCCCGAGGTCGTCGATCCGTCTGATATTGAGATGCTTCAGGATCTGATCATCAGCGCCGTCAATGAGGCGATCAACAGCGTCGAGGAGACCACTGAGGCGGAGATGACCAAGATCACCGGCGGTGTCGCACTCCCGGGTCTGTTCTGATCTATGGATAACACCAGCGCATTGCCGCTTGTTGTATTAACTGAAAAATTCGCAGCGCTGCCCGGTATCGGAATGAAAACCGCGCAGCGCCTTGCGTATGCCGTCATGGAGATGCCGAAGGAGGATGCGGAGGAATTTGCCGCCGCCATTCTCAACGCTAAGACGCAGATTCATGACTGCCCGATCTGCCAGAATCTGACCGAGCAGGAGGTCTGCGCCATCTGTGCGAATCCCAAGCGCGACCACACGACAGTCTGTGTCGTGGAGGGACCGAAGGATGTGGCAGCCATTGAGCGCACGCATGAATATCACGGCGTGTATCATGTGCTGCACGGACTCATTTCCCCGCTGGACGGCATCACTGCCGAGCATCTGCGCGTTGCACATCTGCTGGAGCGCATTCAGAATGAGGACATTGAGGAGCTCATCATGGCGACCAACCCGAGCGTCGAGGGCGAGGCAACGGCGATGTATCTCTCGCGGCTCTGCAAACCGCTCGGCGTGCGCGTGACAAGACTCGCATTCGGCATGCCCGTCGGCGGCGTGATCGAATACACCGATGAGGTGACGCTCTTCCGTGCGCTCTCGAACAGAAGTGAGATGTGAGAGATGCGTGCGGCGATATTTGATATGGACGGGACACTGCTCGATTCGATGGGCATGTGGACAACGCTGGACAGTCAGTTTCTGCGGTCACACGGCATCGAGCCGCCGGAGAATCTGACGGATACCGTGATCAAAATGACGCTTGATGAAGCCTGCGCCTATTATGCGGAAAACTTCCCGCTCCATATGACGGCGGAAGAAATCTGCGCGGAGGTCATGGAATTCATCGGGCATCAATACCGCGAAACGCTGCTCCTGAAGGCGGGGGCAGCGGATTTTCTGCGCCGGCTGAATGAGCAGGGGATCCCGTTCTGCGTGGTGACTGCGACGGGCAGGGAGCTTGCGGAAGCAGCACTCAGCAGATGCGGCATTCTTCCGATGCTTGAATTCCTGATTACGCCCGATGACGGTCTGCCCGGCAAGCAGCAGCCGGATGTGTATCTGGAAGCGGCGCGGCGCCTGGGTGCATCGCCGCAGGAGACTGCGGTCTTTGAGGATGCACTGCATGCGGCGGAAACTGCAAAGCGTGCCGGCTTTTACACCGTCGGCTTCTATGACAACGCATCCCGCGGCGACTGGGACGCGCTCGAAGCCCTCTGCGATAAGATGGCGGGGAGCTGGTTTTCGCTGACGACGCCTGAATTCATGCGAAAATTCCGTGTATGAGCACGGTTTTGCGCATCCCGAAAAAATGGCTTGACATTTTGGCAGAAATCGGGTACAATAGGAGAAGCAGGCGTACAGTCTGCAAATACATTGACCGGAGCAATCCGGCGGAACGGAGTTAAAAATGGCAGATCTGAATACCCCTATGGAGAATGATGACGTCATGGACGCGCCCGAGCTCTATACGCTCGTCAGCGAGGACGGCGAGGAGAAGCTCTTTGAGCTGATCGACGTCATGGAGGAGGAAGGGAAGGTTTACTTCGCACTGATCCCTCACATTGAAAACCCCGAGGAGCTGCTGGACGGCGAGGTCGAGCTGGTTGTGCTCTCTGTGACCACGGCTGAGGATGGCTCGGAGGTTCTGGAGCCGATTGAAAGCGATGAGGAATATGAGCGCATTGCAAATCTCTTCCTGGAGCGCCTGGATGAGGACTGCGAGTGCGACGATGAGGATTGCGACTGCTGCCATCATCATGAGTGATTTTATCCAAAATCCGGACAGGAAATTGGTGAAAATTAACACTTGATTTTTCGCAGTCAGCATGGTATACTAGTATCAGAAAGCAAGATACATTCTGCCTTGTACGATCAAGTCCAACTTGATATAATCCAACATTTATATTCAGGGAATCCGGACTCTGCGCATAGGATTGCAGACCTCCTGCTTATGCATTACCAGTACTGACATAAGCGGAAGCAGGGAGCGTGAGCGGCGCAGGAGGATACCCACCTGCTGCAAGCGGGTTTTATGCGTTGGGCGACGGCAAGGCGGAGCTCTTGCAAATCAGCGGACGGCTCTTTTTGAGCCGTCCGTGTGTTTTTTTATGCGGAAAACAGGATCCCCCGGCTGTGTGAACCGGGGGATCATTCTTTTTTATTCGATCGACTCGACCTTCAGCAGATTGGTTGTGCCGGAGACGCCGAGCGGGACACCTGCCGTGATGACGACCAGATCGCCGGGCTCTGCGTAGCCTGCCGCGCATGCTGCATCGACTGCGTGCTTGAACAGTGCATCGGTGCTCGTTTCCTCTGCAATCACCAGCGGATAGACACCCCACGAGAGGTTCATCTGCCGCTGCCGCATCGCTTCGGTCGTGCAGGAGATGATCGGAAACATCGGGCGGTATTTCGAGATCAGGCGTGCGGTCTCGCCCTCTTTTGTCACAGTGATGATCGCACTGGCATCAAGGTCATGCGCGGTCGTGACGGTCGCGTGTGCGATTGCGTCTGCGATGGTGGTCTTCTTGCCGCTGCGGTTCATGAATTCGCCCTTGTAGTCGATATTGCTCTCTGTTGTGATCGCAATGCGCTCCATCGTCTTCACCGCTTCGACCGGGAATTCGCCCGCGGCAGTTTCGCCGGAGAGCATGATCGCGCTGGTGCCGTCATAGATCGCGTTGGCGACATCCGTGATCTCTGCACGGGTCGGGCGTGCATGCGTCATCATGGATTCCAGCATTTGTGTCGCAGTGATGACCTGTTTGCCTGCTTCGTAGCCTTTGCGGATCAGTGTCTTCTGGATCGCAGGGATCTGCTCGAAGGGGATCTCCACGCCCATGTCGCCGCGGGCGACCATGATGCCGTCTGCTGCCTCAAGGATCTCGTCGATGTTGTTGACGCCCTCGCGGTTCTCGATCTTTGCGATGATGCGCACGCCGTACCAGCCGAGGCTCTGCGTGAATTTGCGCAGATAGCGGATATCCGCGCCGGTGCGTGCAAAGCTCGCAGCAATGAAATCAAAGCCGAGCTTCGCGCCGAATTCCAGATCCTCCATGTCCGCGTCGGAAAGATAGGGCATCGAAAGGTTGACATCGGGGAAGTTGCAGGACTTGTGATTGGAGAGCGTGCCGCCGTGAATGACGCGGCATTCGATATCTGTGGAGGAAACATGCTCGATGCGCAGTTCAACGAGACCGTCGTTGATCATGACCGTGTCGCCGGGCTTGACATCCTTTGTGAGGCGCGCATAGCTGACACTGCCGATCTTGTTGTCGCAGGGGACATCGCGTGTGGTGAGCGTGTAGATGTCGCCGTCACGGATCTCCGTGGGGCCGTCCGGGAATGTGCGGAGCCGCACCTCGGGACCCTTTGTATCAAGCATAGTCGCGATCGGGAGTCCCATCTCCTCGCGGAGCTTTACGAGAGCCTCAAAGCGCTGCTTATCCACTTCGTAATTGGCGTGCGAGAAGTTGAAGCGGGCGACATTCATGCCTGCCTGCATCATCTGACGCAGCACCTCGGGCTTGTCGGTTGCGGGTCCGACGGTGCATACGATCTTTGTTTTTCTGAGTATCTGCTGCATGGGTGGTTTCCTCCTGCGAGTATATTTATTTCTCTGTGCTGGCAATGGGATCGTCGATAAAGACGATTTCCGAGAAAATCTGCGCTTTGAGGGCGGACAGGTCTTTTGCGTTGACCTTGCTGTCTCCGTTCACATCTGCCATCAGGAGCTGTGCCTCGTTGAAATCCGCATCAGCGATCAGGAAGCGGGACAGCAGCACGACATCGGCGAGCGTCCGTCTGCCGTCCGCGTTGAGGTCCCAGAGAATCATGGGACCCGGCTTGACGGTATAGGTACCGTCAGCTTGGCTTTCGGCGGTAATGCCCTTCGCGAGCTTTACCTCAGCGTACTCCGCTGCCCACGGCTGTCCGTTGAAGATCGTGAAATAGGTGAAACCTTCCTCTCTGGGTGTGTAAATCTTCAGCACACGCGTGCCTTCACCTGCCAGCGGGATCGGATACTCGCGGTGAGTCGGGATGTGGTAGTCTGCGGCAAGATTATATGGCGTGCCGTTCTGCCCGATGATGAGCTCTGCGCCGGTGCTCGGGTTTGTGGTCACGGCAACAATGACTTTTTCGTCCCGCATGGAGAGCGTGCCGTTTTCTTCTGTAAATGCACTGAATTCAGACGGCGAATCGGGGCGCCAGCTAAGTTCATCTGTCTCCGTGATAGAGCCGTCGGGCGCGAAATTGAAGGTATATGTCGCGATATGAATGGGCTCGCCGCCGGTGCTTTCTTCGAGCAGATCGTCCTTCGGGGAGCAGGCGACCGAGACTGCATGCTCACCGGTTTCCTGCGGCATCAGCGTCACGACCTGATAGGTCGGGAGATCGGCAAATGCCTCCTCGCCGCACATCTGGATGAACTGCTGATATTCCTCATAGGCGCGTTCTTTTTTTCTGTATTCCTCCCGCTCCTCCGCGGTCATGTTCACGGTCAGAAAGCCCGGTTCTTCCGGAATCTCCGGGACAATATTCTGCACGGAGACCGTGTAAAACGCAGGATCGGCAGTGAACCAGTAGTTCATATCTTTGCCCTGCTTGATGACAAAGCAGATGAATCCGCCCTCTGTATGGGTGCGGCCGTATTCGTTGAGAAATGCGACCGTGCCGCTCACATCGGTCGGCACCCAGTCGGGTGTCTGCGGCTCCAGATCGAGCGCTGCGGAGCGCACTGCCGGGAGCGCTGTGAGTGTGAGAACGGCGGCACAGAGCGCCGCTGCCGTCTTCCTGATAATTGCCATAGAGATCCGTCCTTTCTGTCAGTTGATGTGTGTGCGCAGCCATTCCAGCAGCGCATCGGTGTCGGCCTTGCCCGAAGCGACACGGAGGATGATGTCTGTCAGCTCCGCATCGGTGTATGCCGGTGCAATGCCGTTTATGGCAAGCGTCACCAGCATGACATGCGTGCCGGTGCGCTTGTTGCCGTCCGCAAAGGGGTGATCGCAGATGATGCCGCTGCCGAGATGCGCCGCCTGTTCAACGGGATCGGGGTGCAGCATTACGCCGCCGAAGGTCTGATAGGGGGCATTGACCGCGGAATCGAGCATCTCCGGGCGGATGATCTCCGGGGAGCCGCCTGTCTGCGCGATCAGTGCGCTGTGCAGCATCAGAACCTGTGCTTTCGTCAGTCGTTTCATTTTGCAAGTTCCTCATAGACCGCGGCATTCTGCGCCATCAGACGCTCGGAGACTGCCGTGACTTCCGCATCGGAGACCGTCTCCGCGCTGCCATCTGAGCTGAGATCCGCGATCAGCATGGCATCGCCGAAGGAGAAGAAGCGATATTTCTCCTCGACGGCGGTTTTGTAGGCGTGCATGACATTGTCATAGCCTGCGAATGCCGAGACCAGCATAATGAGTGTGGATTCCGGCAGATGGAAATTCGTGATGAGCCCGTCGATGACCTTGAAATCATAGGGCGGGTAGATGAAGATGCCGGTGTCGCCCTCGCAGGCACAGACCTTGCCGTGCTCCGCTGCGGCACCCTCAAGCGTG
This sequence comes from Oscillospiraceae bacterium, assembly GCA_016291435.1. Taxonomy (GTDB): domain Bacteria; phylum Bacillota; class Clostridia; order Oscillospirales; family Ruminococcaceae; genus Firm-04. Next base: position 36,341 of record JAEEXH010000014.1, on the reverse strand, counting down.
CGGCAGGAGGTCGTGCCGACTGCGATGACCCTGCCGCCGTTCCGCTTGGTTTCGGCGATCAGATCGGCGGTCTCCTGCGGGATCGTGTAATGCTCAATGTGCATGTGGTGCTTGGTGATGTCATCCTCCTTGACGGGGCGGAAGGTGCCGAGCCCGACATGGAGCGTGACGAATGCCTGATTGACGCCCTGCGCCTTGAGCTCCGCGAGCAGCTCCGGGGTGAAATGGAGACCTGCGGTCGGGGCAGCGGAGGAGCCGAGCTCCCGCGCATAGACCGTCTGGTAGCGCTCCTTATCCTGCAATTTTTCGGTGATATAGGGCGGGAGCGGCATCTGCCCGATTTCATCGAGCACCGCATAGAGGCTGCCCTCACAGGTAAAGCGTACCGTGCGCCCGCCGTCTTCGGTGATGCCGAGGACTTCTGCGTCGAGCTTGCCGCCGCCGAAGCTGAAATGTGTGCCGATCTTCGCCTTCTTCGCCGGTTTGCAGATGATCTCCCAGACCTTCTCGCCGACGGGCTTCAAGAGCAGAAACTCGATCGGAGTCTGATTCTCCGTCTTGACGCCGTAGAGGCGTGCGGGAAGCACGCGGGAGTCGTTCATGACGAGGAGATCGCCCGGGCGCAGGAACTGCCCGAGCTCATAGAAATGCCGGTGGCTGAGCGCGCCGGTGCTGCGGTCAAGGCAGAGCATCCGCGAGGAAGACCGCGGCTCGACCGGAGTCTGCGCAATGCGCTCCTGCGGCAGATCGTAGTAATATGTGCTGCGTTTTGTATAATCTATCATGTATAAGATCCTTTCCGGTTGCTGCTTACAGTATATCATATTTCGGTGTAAAAAGCAAGCGGAAATGCGCGGGTCTGCATGAGAATCGGCGGGGGAGCGCGGCGCTGTGAAGTATGGCAGAGATTTCCGCGAAAAATTTTTCAGAAGGGGCTTGACAATTCCCGCCGGATGTGTTATACTGTGAGTGAAGTTAAATGCACAGCATAAACCGCATGCTTCACATCAAAAAGGAGGATCCCTATGAAATTCGGTGAAAAGGTCCGTACCCTGCGCTTGCAGCAGGAGAAATCGCAGCAGGCATGCGCCGACGCAGCCGGCGTCTCCCGCAGAGCGTATATTGCCTATGAGACCGAGGGAAAGCTGCCGCGCACCCGCGAGGTCTATCAGCGGCTGGCGGCGTTCTTCGGCGTTGAATTGACCTATCTGCTCACGGATGACGAAGAATTTGTCGCAGAGGCGTCTGCGGAATACGGCTCGCGCGGCAGACGGCAGGCGGAGGCGCTGCTCGCTGAGATGACAGGTCTCTTTGCGGGCGGTGAGCTCTCCGAAAGCGACCGCGATGCCATTATGATCGCGATGCAGAAGGTCTATTTTGAGTGCAAGGCGAACAACAAAAAATACGGCTCGCACAAAAAGGACGACTGAGCGCAAGAGGTACATAGGATGGATTCTTACGGTGTTTACCGGCAGGCGAACGCACTCATGCAGCGGTACGGCAGCAATGACCCCGTGCAGCTCGCATCCGATCTGGGCATCCTTGTGCGGGATGTCCCCGCGCTGACCGACCTGCTGGGCATGTATATCTGCAAGCTCAGGCACCGCATTATCTTCATGAATCCGAACTGCAATGAGACGCTGTACCGCATGGTGCTCGGGCATGAGCTCGGGCATGACCAGCGGCACAGGAAGCTTGCAGGCGGCGAGGGGCTGCGGGAATTTGAGCTCTTTGATATGAACGATATGATCGAATATGAAGCAAATGCGTTCAATGCGCATCTGCTGATCGACGAGCGGGAGATGGATGCACTGTTCCGCGACGGCTATGACCTTGCTGCCGCCGCGCAGATGCTGCATGTCAACATCAATCTGCTGCTCATCAAGATACAGGAAATGAACAAGCTGGGCATGAAGCTGCGGCTGCCCTATCAGCCGGATGCACGCTTTTTCCGGCACACGACCGAATAGGGGGCGGCATGAAGCTGTTTCACAGGAAGCATGAGACCCTGCCGATTCCTGCGCCCTTTACGGCGGAGGATATCCGCTGTGAGGCGAGCACCTGCACCGGCGAGCGCACGATCGGCTTTTATGACCGCAATGCGCATCGGCTCCGGGCGGCGGAGCTTGTGCAGACAGAGCAGGATATCCGCGATTTTTACGCGAAATACGGCGCGGCGCTCGATGAGGAACGCCTGCGGCGGCATATGAGAGAATGAACGGAGGCGGGCACTTTGTCGGAGTATATCTGTATCGACTTAAAATCTTTCTACGCTTCGGCGGAGTGCGTTGCACGCGGGTATGACCCGCTGAACACGAATCTCGTGGTCGCCGACGAGAGCCGCACCGATAAGACGATCTGCCTTGCGGTGTCGCCCTCGCTGAAGGCAGTCGGTGTCCCGGGAAGACCGCGCCTTTTTGAAGCGAAGCAGAAGATCCGCGAGGAGAATCTCCGGCGAAAGGAGCGTGCACCGGGCAGGCAGTTTGCGGGAAAATCCTTCTATGCGGATGAGCTTGCGCAAAATCCCGCGCTTGAGCTGGATTATGTGGTCGCCGTGCCGCGGATGCAGCTCTATATGGATGTCAGCGCGGAGATCTACAACATTTATCTGCAATTCATCGCGCCGGAGGATATCCATGTGTATTCCGTCGATGAGGTGTTCATTGATGTGACCGGTTATTTGCAGACCTATCGCTGCTCGGCACATGATCTCGCGATCCGCATGATCCGTGAGGTGCTCCGTCAGACCGGCATCACGGCGACGGCGGGTGTCGGGACAAATCTCTATCTGGCGAAGGTCGCGATGGATATTGTCGCGAAGAAAATGCCGCCCGACAAGGACGGCGTGCGCATTGCTGAGCTCAGCGAACAAACCTACCGCGAACAGCTCTGGGGGCACCGCCCGCTGACGGATTTCTGGCGCATCGGCAGCGGCACCGCAAGGCGGCTTGAGCGGGAATTCATCTACACAATGGGCGATCTTGCGCGCTTTTCGGAGACAGGCGAGGACAGGCTGTTCCGCATCTTCGGCGTGAATGCGGAGCTGCTGATCGACCACGCATGGGGCTGGGAGCCGACGACGCTCGCCGCCGTGAAAGCCTATCGCCCGGAGAGCCGCAGTCTCTCGCAGGGGCAGGTGCTGCCGTGTGCGTATACCGCGGAAAAAGGTGCGCTCATCGTCCGCGAAATGATCGACCAGCTTGTGCTCGACCTTGTGCGGAAGGGGCTTGCCGCCGATCAGATTGTGCTGCACATCGGCTATGATCACACGGGCATCCCGGCGGATTATGCGGGAACGCTCGAGGTGAATTATTACGGGCGGGTTGTGCCGAAATCGGCGCACGGTTCGGTGAATCTCGGGGGATATACCGCCTCCGGCAGGCGCATGACCGAAGCCGTGATGCGGCTCTACCGGCAGATCACGGATCCCGCGCTGATGGTGCGGCGCATCAATGTGACCGCGAACCATGTCTGCTGTGCGCGGGAGCTCTGCGAGGACGATGCGCCGGTGCAGTACGGGCTCTTTGACGATGTGGAAGCGCTTGAGCGCCGCCGCAGACGGGAACGCGCCGCGCTGGAGCGGGAGCACCGTTTGCAGGAGACGCTGGTCTCGCTGAAGGGCAGATACGGCAAAAATGCCGTGCTGCGGGGCATGAATTTTCTGGAGGGCGGCACGGCGATTGCACGGAACGGGCAGGTCGGCGGACACCGCGCATGAGGTGAGAGGATGAATGAACTGCTGATCCGCGGGCTGGATATCGACTGGGATCTGATCGCAGAGGACAGCTATCTGCGCGGGATCCCGGCAATCGCCGCGCTGGAGACCCTGACGCTGCACAGCCCGGTGACGCTCTTTTCCGGCGAGAACGGCAGCGGAAAATCAACGCTGCTGGAAGCGATTGCCGTTTCATACGGATTCAATCCCGAGGGCGGCACGCGCAATTACAGCTTCTCGACTTACGATTCCCATTCGGAGCTGTGCGGCGCGCTGCGGCTGGTCAAGGGATACCGCCGTGCGAAGTGGGGCTATTTTCTGCGTGCGGAGAGCTTTTATAATGTTGCGACTGCCGAGGAGGAATACGGCAGGCTCTCGATCCGCGGCTCTGAATATTTCCACCGGCGCTCGCACGGCGAGAGCTTCCTCAAAACCGTGCAGACCAATTTCCGCGGCGACGGACTCTATCTGCTGGATGAGCCGGAATCGGCGCTCTCTCCGCAGCGGCAGCTGACGCTCCTGCTGGAGATTGCGCGGTGTGCGGAGGCGGGCGCACAGTTTCTCATCGCGACGCACTCGCCGATTCTGCTCGGGGCGCCGGATGCCGAGATTCTCAGCTTTGACGGCGGAGAGATCCGTCCCTGCCGCTATGAGGACACCGAAAGCTACCGTGTCACAAAACTGTTTCTGGATGACCGCATGCAGATGCTGCGGCGCTTGGAGATGATACCATGAAGGATGATTTCACTGACATTATCAATCTGCCGCGGTACAGTCTGCGGCATCACCGCCCGATGGGAGAGGGGAGCCGTGCGGCACAGTTTTCCGCATTTGCGGCGCTGACAGGCTATGACGAGGAGATCGGCGAGACTGCGCGGCAGACCACTGCCCGTCAGACGCTCTGTGAGGATGATCTGGCGGCGCTCGATGCGGCATTTGAACGGCTGCTTGCCTCCGGGAGCGCGGCGCCGCTGGTCGCTGTGCGCTATTTTCAGCCGGATCCTTTGAAGGCGGGCGGCACCTATCAGACCTATACCGGCAGATTCCGCTTCTATGACCGTGCGGAATGCCGTCTGAAATTCATGGACGGCAGGAGCCTTGTGATGCAGAACATCTGCGGGATTCAGTTCCTTGAATCATAAAAAACGCGCATCCGCTCAGAAACGGATGCGCGTTTTGTTTGACAGAAATCAGCCGTTGTACTCGTTGATGTAAGCGTCAACAGCGGAGTAGATCGCGGAGACAGACTCGCTCCACGGTGTCTGACCCTTCGATGCTGCACGGATGCCGTTCTCGTTGGAGTCGAGCAGGCCGGAAACATCAGAGGAGACTGCGTTGAAGAAGTCGTAGTACGGATTTGCCTGTGCCAGCTCATCGCACTTCTTCTTCATCTCGACCATGTCATCTCTCCAGGCATAGTCGTTGACGAGCTGCTCAGTTGCGATTGCATTTGCACGCTCGTTGGTGATGGTGACGCGCTTGCAGGCTGCGAACTTCGCAACACCCTCGGGGTTCTTGCCGCCCTTGACGAGCACATAGCCGTCGAGCCCGCACGGGATGTAGTATGCGCTTGCGTTCGGATCCTTCGGCATCGGAACGAACATTGCGTTCTCACCGTAATCCTTCTTCCAGGAATCGTTGTAGAGAGCCCATGCGCCGCACGGGAAGAACAGGGTCTTGCCCTCGCCGATGTAGTTCGGCATTGCGGTCCAGCCGTAGTCGCCGACGCCGATTGCGACGAGGCCCTTGGTGCCGAGCTCGAACATCCAGTTCTGGAGGCGCTCGATTGCAGGATCCTTCAGGTTGTTGACGAGCTTGCCGTCCTTGACATCAATGTAAGGCACGCCGCAGGTTGCGGAGAGACCCGCCTCAAACCACCAGCCGTCGATACCGAACTGGTTGTTGTCAACATCGACAAACTGAGAGAGCTCCTCGGTGAAGGTATCCCAGGTCCAGTTGCCCTCAGCAAAGAGCTTTGCCGGATCCTTCAGACCGTTCTCTTCAATGGTATCCTTGTTGTAGATGACAACGCAGTTATCGCCGGAGACAGCGTTTGCGATGACATAGTGCTTGCCCTTCCACTGGAAGAGATCCATGGTAGACTTCATATCGGCAAAGAGCGGGTCATTGAAATCAATGTAGTCGTCGATCGGGACGAACATATCCTTGATGGCGCCCTTCGGGAATGCATCCAGGTCAGAAGCCGGGAAGAAGTCGATGCCCTCATCGCCGTTGATGGCGTTTGCGAGCGTGTCATAGCGAGAGGACCAGTCAACATTGTGGAACTTGACCTCGCCGCCGTAGCGCGACTGGAAGATCGCGAGCTCGATCGGGGTGGACTTGCCGGTGCCGTCCGGGTTAATGTCCCAGTTTGCCATCCAGTGAATGGTCTTGTTCTCGAGTTCGCCGGTCAGACGCTCGTCAGCCTTTGCGACCTCTGCAACCTCAGCAGCAGTTGCGGAATCGAGCGACTTGTAGCTGGATTCACTGCCGCCGCAGCCTGCGAGACCGCCTGCCATCGCTGCGAGCAGAACCGCCGCGATCGCAAATCTTGTCTTTTTCATTTGGTTTCCTCCTAAATTCATTTCACAAGAAATCATAGGATCCCCGCAAATATGCGGAATCACAATACCATTTTATCACATTTCCATCATAATGTCAATCGCAGATTAGAAAAAATCTGTTGCAATTTGATTACATTTTCTGTTGCCTGGTACAAAAAGAAAGTGATTTTGCCGGATTTTTAGCAAGATAGCACGAAATCGCAATTTTGAAATCCGCAAGATGTTACCGTTTGAGATATGTTTTCAGGAACTGCCCGGTGTAGGATGCGGGATTCTCTGCGACCTCCTCCGGCGTGCCCTCCGCGACGATCATGCCGCCGCCGCTTCCGCCTTCGGGTCCGAGGTCGATGATGTGGTCGGCAGACTTGATCACATCCATGTTGTGCTCAATGACGACCAGTGTATTGCCTGCATCTGCGAGCTTTTGCAGCACCGTGATCAGGCGGTGGACATCGGCGTTGTGGAGACCGGTGGTCGGCTCGTCGAGGATATAGATGGTTCTGCCGGTGGAGCGGCGCTGGAGCTCGGTCGAGAGCTTGACGCGCTGTGCCTCACCGCCGGAGAGCGTGGTCGCGGGCTGCCCGATCTTGATATAGCCGAGCCCGACATCCCGCAGGGTCTCGAGCTTGCGCGCGATCTTCGGGATCGCCGAGAAGAACTCGCAGCCCTCCTCGACAGTCATTTCGAGCACATCATAGATCGACTTGCCCTTATATTTCACCTCAAGCGTTTCGTGATTGTAGCGTGCACCTTTGCAGACTTCGCAGGGGACGAACACATCCGGAAGGAAGTGCATTTCGATTTTCACGATGCCGTCGCCCTCGCAGGCCTCGCATCTGCCGCCCTTGATGTTGAAGGAGAAGCGTCCTGCGCCGTAGCCGCGTTTTTTTGCATCCTGCGTCTGGGAGAAAAGCGTGCGGATGTCGCTGAACACGCCGGTATAGGTCGCGGGATTCGAGCGCGGCGTCCTGCCGATTGGGGACTGGTCGATGCAGATGACCTTGTCGAGCAGCTCTGTGCCCTCGATGCGGTCAAATCCGGTGCTGCGCACCTTTGCACGGTTGAGCTGTGCCACGAGATACTTATACAGGATCTCATTGACGAGCGACGACTTGCCCGAGCCGGAGACACCCGTCACACAGATGAACTTGCCGAGCGGGGAGCGTACATTGATATTTTGCAGGTTGTTGACCTTTGCGCCGAAGACCGTGAGATATTCGCCGGAGCCCTCGCGCCGTTTCTCAGGGATCGGCACACGCTTTCTGCCGCTGAGATAGGCGCCGGTCTCCGATTTCTTGCACTTCATAATGTCCTCAAGCGTGCCGGCACAGACGATCTCGCCGCCGTGTACGCCGGCGCCCGGTCCGATATCCACGATATAATCCGCGGCACGCATGGTGTCGTCATCGTGCTCGACCACGATCAGCGTATTGCCCGCATCACGCAGGCGCTGCATCGTTGCGATGAGCTTTTCGTTGTCGCGCTGGTGCAGACCGATGCTCGGCTCATCGAGGATATAGAGCACGCCCATCAGCGAGGAGCCGATCTGCGTTGCGAGACGGATGCGCTGGCTCTCGCCGCCGGAGAGCGTGCCAGCCGACCGTGCGAGCGTGAGGTAGCCGAGTCCGACGCTTTGCAAAAAGCCGAGTCTTGCGCGGATCTCCTTGATGATGAGCCGCGCAATGAGCTGCTGCCGCTCGGTGAGCTGCATCTCCGCGAAGAAGGTGACCAGCTCATTGACGCTCTTGTGGCAGAGCGTGTCGATATCGACACCGCAGACAGTGACCGCAAGCGAGATCGGGTTCAGGCGTCTGCCGTGACAGTCAGGGCAGGGCAGCTCGGTCATATACTGCTCCAGCTCCTCCTTCGCCCACTGTGAGCCCATCTGCCAGCGGCGCTTGAGATTCGGAATCAGACCCTCGAAGGCGTGGACGAACACCTGACCGCCGTATTCCTCCGCCTGATGAAGCGTCAGCTTCTTTTCTCCTGTGCCCCAGAGGACAAGGTCGATCTGCTCCTTTGTCAGCTCTTTCAGCGGCACATCGAGCGGGAGCCCCATCTCCTCATGCAGCGCGTTTGCATACATATTTGCGGTTGAGCGCGGGTCCGCCCAGTTCCAGCCGAGCACCTTGAAGCCGCCCTCGCGGATGGTCAGATCCGTGTTCGGCATCATCAGCTCGGGGTCGAATTCCTGAAAGACGCCGAGACCCGTGCAGGTCTCACAGGCGCCGAAGGGATTGTTGAACGAGAACATGCGCGGCGTGAGCTCCTCGACGGAGATCTCGCTGTGCTCGGGGCAGGCGTAGGTCAGCGAGTAGAGCTGTTCCTCGCCGTCGATCACATCAATCAGGATCAGCCCCTCCGAGAGTGAAACTGCCGTCTCCAGGCTGTCATTGAGGCGCGAGCGGATGCCGTCCTTGATGACAAGGCGATCCACGACGATTTCGATATTGTGCTTCTGGTTCTTGTTCATCTTGATCTTTTCGGAGAGATCATAGATGCTGCCGTCTACGCGCACGCGCACGAAGCCGGATTTCTTCGCCTGCTCCAGCTCCTTCTGATACTCGCCCTTGCGTCCGCGGACGATCGGCGCGAGAATCTGGAACTTCGTGCCCGGTTTCAGCGTCAGGATGGCATCTGCAACCTGATCGACCGTCTGCTGGGAGATCTCCCTGCCGCAGATCGGGCAGTGCGGCACACCGATGCGCGCATAGAGAAGACGCAGATAGTCGTAGATTTCCGTGACGGTGCCGACCGTGGAGCGCGGGTTCTTGGAGGTTGTCTTCTGGTCGATGGAGATGGCAGGGGAAAGCCCCTCGATGCTGTCTACATCGGGCTTTTCCATCTGCCCGAGAAACTGGCGTGCATAGGAGGACAGCGACTCCATATAGCGCCGCTGTCCGTCCGCGTAGATGGTATCAAAGGCAAGCGAGGACTTGCCGGAGCCTGAGAGTCCCGTGAAGACGATCAGTTTGTCACGCGGGATTTCGAGATTGACATTTTTCAGATTGTGCTCTCTGGCACCGCGAATGATGATTTTATCGAGCATAGGTGTATTTGCGATCCTTTCTTGTGTGAATCATTGGAGGATTGAGACGGCAGCGCCGATCAGGCGCAGCAGCAGGATGCCTGTCAGTACCAGACCGACGATCAGGTCGGTTTTGTTCTTCTTTTCCGCCTGCGTTACGGCATTGCGGTAATCGTCCGCGAACATGACTGTGCCCGTTTCGTCGATCGGGCGTTCAAGCCATGTGCAGAGCGCAACCTGCGGCGGAAGCATTCCGTCAGCGCCGCGCATCGGATCAAGGGCAGAGGGGCTCGGGGAAATCACAGGATTCAGGAAGACCGCGAGCTGCACCGGCATCCCGACCTGTGCGTTCAGTGCGGCGGGCGTGCGGACGCCGACAAAGGCACGGTGCATCTGACCGTCTGCGCCGGGATAATGCAGCGAGAAGAAGTAGAGAAACATCCTGGGATCGGGCGCACAGCGCAGATCGGCGACCGTGCCTGTGCAGAACATCGGCTCCGGGGCACGGTTCAGTTCCTTCAGGCGGCGGCTCCGGCGCACAAACAGCCAGATGATGATGCCCAGCATGATCAGCCCGATCACGACCCAGACAATGATCATTACAATGCCGACAAAAAGCAGCCCGAGAATGATCTCCTCCAATACATCCATATCAGTTCACCTTTACAGTATTGCCGGTTTTCTTACAAAAATCGCAGAATCGAAAGCAAAGAGGGGATAAACGCAAGTATGCGCATGGCGCCGATTACCGTCAGGCAGATGCCGACGATAAACAAGCTGCGGCTGCTGCGGCCCGTCTGTGACTGAAAGCGCGTGTAATCCGCGGAGAGCATGACGGTCGCGGTCTCATCGAGCGGGATGCCCGAGACCTGCACGGGGTACACGCGGTCGGGCAGTCTGCCGTCTGCGCCGCGTGTCGGATCATAAGCCTGCGGGGCAGCCTGCGTGAGCTGATCCGCGAAGACCGCAATCGGGAGCACTGCCCCGATCTGCGTATTGAGCGGCGCGGGTGCCGGCACCGAGATGAATGCGCGGTGCGTGCAGCCGTCACTGCCGGTGTAGAGGAGCGCCAGCTCAGTGGAAAAGAGATTTGTACCGAACTGCTGCACCGTGCGCAGATCGGCGACCTGTGCATTGCAGATGACAGCGCTGCGTGCGCTTTTCCCGGCTTTATTGTAACGAATCAGCAGCACGATGCCGAGCGCCAGAAACAGAATCGAGAGGATGCCGCGAAACAGAAGCGTCACGCTGAAAGAAGAAATAGACATACTGTACCTCCTGTCTGGGAGCTTTTTACACGAAGACCGTGAAGAAATAGTCGAGAGAGAAAATCAGCGGCGGGAGCGCGATCACTGCAAGGAAGACCGTCACGGCAAGCAGCAGGTTCGCTTTTTTCACGGCTTTATCGAGTGACAGGTCATATTGCAGGGCTGAAGCGGTGCGGTCCTGCTCCGTCATGATGATGCGGCGCTCCGGTCTGTCGATGACACAGAGCCGGATCTCCCTGCCGGGCGCAGGCGCATCCTGCTGCACGGTGAGCCACAGATCCGGCGGAAGCCCGTGCGATGCGGGCAGGGAAACATGCACGAGAAGCTGCCCGGCATCGCCCTGCCGCAGCTCTGTGACTGTGCCCGAAATGCACGCTGCTTCGTTCAGTTCCGCGATCTGTCCGCGGAGCCGCTTCACATAGCTGTGCCGGCTCAGATATCCCATCAGAAAAGCGAATACAATGCTGAGCAGAACGAGTGTCAGCATGACCGCGCCGAACCATCCCAAGAGCAGACTGAGCTTTTCACCGGTGCTGCTCGGAAGGGGCATCCATGCGGCGGTCATAGGTGCATCCCCGCAGCATAGCCGGTCGCAAAGGCGATCTGGAGATTGTAGCCGCCGGTGAAGGCATCGACATCGAGCAGCTCGCCTGAGAGAAAGAGCCCGCTGCACAGCTTTGATGCCATAGTGTTCGGGTCAACCTCCTTGACGGATACGCCGCCGCGTGTGATGATTGCTTCGGTGATCGGTCGCATCGCGGTGACATGGAGCGTGAAGGCCTTGAGGCAGCACCCGAGCTCTGTGCGCTGTCCCTTGGTGATGCTGTGTACCTTTGTATCCGGCGCGATATTTGCGCGATGCAGCATGACGGGAATCATGGATGCCGGCAGCAGCAGATGCAGCGCGTTGGCGATATCGCGGTTCTGCTGCTCTGCGAAGTCACGGAGCATGCGCGCATCGAGCTGCTCTGCGGAGAGCGCCGGTTTCATGTCGATGGAAAGCGTATAGTCGCCGAGCTTTGCGGGGTCGAGCAGGCAGCTTGCCGAGAGCACGAGCGGCCCCGAGATGCCGAAATGCGTGAACAGCATTTCGCCGAGCTCCGAGAAGATGATCTTCTTCCCGCGCTTCACGGTCAGCGTCACATTTTTGAGCGAGAGCCCCTGCATTTCCGCGGCGTCCGTTTCCGCAGTCTCCAGCGGGATGAGCGAGGGCTGCGGCGGGATGATCTTATGTCCGGCAGACTCCGCGAGCGCATAGCCGTCGCCGCGGGAGCCGGTGCGCGGGTAGCTCATGCCGCCCGTTGCAAGCAAGACAGATTCCGCGCGGATTTCCGCGCCGTCCGTGAGCTGCACGCCGGTGCATGCGCCGTCCGTAAAGAGCAGCTTCTTCACCCGCGTTTGCAGACGGTGCGTGACGCCCGCTTCCGACATATTTCGCAGGAGCGCCGCACAGATATCCGCAGCCTTGTCGCTCTGCGGGAAGACGCGCCGCCCGCGCTCCGTTTTGAGCGGAACGCCCGCCTGCTCAAAGAATGCCATGACATCCTGCGGCGTGCAGCGCGAAAATGCGGAATACAGAAACCGGGGATTCCGCGGGATATTCTGCATCAGCGTGTCGGCGCCGCAGTTGTTTGTGACATTGCATCTGCCCTTGCCCGTGATGGAGAGCTTGTGCATGAGACGGTCGTTCGCATCGAGCAGCAGCACCCTTCTGCCGCGTCTTGCCGCGTGAACTGCCGCAAAGCAGCCCGATGCACCGCCGCCGACAATGATAACATCAGGATTCATTTGATGATCTTTCTGAGGACGGCTGCTGCCTCGGCACGGCGCTTTGCGGTCTCTCTTTCGTCAACGGCAAAGCCGTGCTCCGTGCGCACCAGCACATCGCCCTCTCTGGCATCCTCCGGCAGCCATGCCATCGGCACTCTGCGCTCACTGACCTCTCCGGTCGGGAGGCTTTCTTCGAGCACGGCAATATCTTCTTCAATGCGGTCAATGATGATCGTCATAGCGATAACCCCCTGTTATTTTTTGCGTTTCTGCTGCGGTTTCCGGGTGTGCTTCTGCTGTGCTGCATGCTGGTTTCCTCTGGACTGTGTGCTCTGTGATGCGTGCTGCCTGCCGCGCCCTGTCTGCGGATGCTGCCCCGGTTTCCCGGCATGCGGGTCTGCGGGGACAAGGCAGTGCGGACCGCAGCCGATGAGATCGCGTCTTCCGGCTTTGAGGAGTGCCGTGCGGATCATCGCGTGGTTCTCCGGCTTGAAATATTGCAGCAGCGCACGCTGCTCCGCCTTCTCCTTCGGCGTCCGCGGGACATAGACGGGCTCGAGCGTATAGGGATCGAGTCCGGTATAAAACATGGCGGTTGAGATCGTGCCCGGTGTCGGGTAAAAATCCTGCACCTGCTCGGGACGGATGCCCTCCTCCTTGAGGAAGCAGGCGAGCGTGATCGCATCCTGCATCGTGCTGCCGGGATGGCTGCTCATGAGATACGGGACAAGATACTGCTCCTTGCCCATGCTCTTTGTGATCTCGTAAAAGCGCTTCTGAAACGCTTTGTATGTTTCGATATGCGGCTTGCCCATCCTGTCAAGTACGCCGTTTGCGCAGTGCTCAGGCGCGACCTTGAGCTGCCCCGAGACATGGTGCTGCACGAGCTCGCGGAAGAAGGTGTCATCCTTGTCTGCCATCACATAATCATACCGGATGCCGGAGCGGATGAACACGCGCTTGACCTTCGGCAGCTTGCGGAGCTTCCGCAGCAGCGAAAGATATTCTCTGTGATCGACCGTGAGATTCTTGCAGGGCATCGGCGCGAGACATTTCTTCCCCTTGCATAGCCCGTGCGTGAGCTGCTTTTCGCAGGAGGGGTGACGGAAATTCGCCGTCGGACCGCCGACATCGTGGATGTAGCCCTTGAAATCGGGCAGCGTCGTCAGATATTTTGCCTCCTCGATGACCGAATGCTCGGAGCGCGTGGTCATGCGTCTGCCCTGATGCAGTGCGATTGAGCAGAAATTGCAGAAGCCGAAGCAGCCGCGGTTGTGCGTGATCGAGAAGCGCACTTCTTTGATCGCAGGCACGCCGCCCATCGGTTCATACATCGGGTGATAGGTGCGCATATAGGGGAGCGCATAGACCGCGTCCAGCTCCTCCTGCGTGAGCGAGAGTGCGGGCGGGTTCTGCACGAGCATCTGTTTGCCGTGGCGCTGAATGATGCGCTTGCCGTAGACCTCATCCTGCTGATCGTACTGGATGCGCACTGCCTTTGCGTAAGCCTTCTTGTCTGCGGCGACCTGCTCGAAGGACGGACATTCCGCGCAGCCGAACGGTGTGTTCGCGGGATCGGTCAGATAGCATGTCCCGCGGACTTCGGTGATTTCCGAGACAGGCTTGCCGGCGTTCAGCAGGTCGGCAAGCTCGATCATGCTGTGCTCACCCATGCCGAACATGAGAAGATCGGCGCCGCTCTCCTGCAAAACAGACGGCTTTACAGTGTCATCCCAGTAGTCGTAATGTGCAAAGCGGCGGAGCGATGCTTCGAGCCCGCCGATCAGGATCGGGATCTCATTTCCGTAGATCTCCCGCAGCCTTTGGCAGTAGACGATCACGGCGCGGTCGGGGCGGAAGCCCGCCTTGCCGCCGGGAGAATAGTAGTCATCGCTGCGCTTTTTCTTTGCTGCGGTGTAGTGTGCGACCATGCTGTCGATATTGCCGGAGGAGACCAGAAATGCAAGCCGCGGTTTTCCGAACCGCGTGAAATCGCGGTCGGTCTTCCAGTCAGGCTGTGCGAGCATGGCGCAGGTATAGCCGTGCGCTTCGAGGATGCGCGTGATGATCGCGGCACCGAAGCTCGGGTGATCGACATAGGCGTCGCCGGAGATGTAGACAAAATCCGGCTGCTCTGTGCCCTGTGCCCGCAGTTCTTCCATTGTAACAGGCAGGAATCCAGCCATACGGCTCACCTCATTTCCGAAAGTGCTCGTTATTTGTTCGTATTGTTCTGCACATCACCGTGATACCATGTGAATGCAAAGGCATCGGTGACGTCTGTGCCATCCTCGTTCTGATAGGAGAGCGAAATGATGAGCGCCTCGCCGTTCGGGGCGATGATTGTGCCCTTCGGGGAATAGCTGATGCGGATGAACGAAGGCATGAGATCATCGGGAAGCGTGAGGTATTCCGCGGGATCATCCAGCATATAATACCAGCTGTCGCCGTAGGCTGCATCGGAGAAGGATTTGTCTGCGAGAGAAGGGTCGCTGGTCATGACGGCATTCTCCGCCTTGAGAGACACATCCTTCCGGAAGAAGCCGGTCAGCGTCATGTCATCGGTCAGATCAAGCGGCTGCTTTTTCAGATCCTCAAGCTGCTCTGCGGCGGCGGATTTGTCCGCGATGTGATAGGGCTCCTTGTAGGTGTTGTAGCCGAGCTCACAGAACTGCCATGCGGTATTTGAGCTGCTGCTTTCCGTGCTGTCCGCACATCCCGTGAGACATGTGCAGAGACAGACTGCGGCTGCGATCCATGCTGTATGCTTCATGCTGTACCTCCTGTGTTTTGTCATACATCGCTGACGTCGGCACCCTTGGAAGCGATCCGCAGCTTCCATTCGGTGAGCTGCTGCGGCGTCATGAGGACACGGCGGGGCTTTGCACCCTCCGAGGGTCCGATCACGCCGCGTTCCTCGAGCTCGTCCATGATGCGCGCCGCCTTTGCATAGCCGAGCTTTAAGCGGCGCTGGAGCGCGGTGGTCGAGAGCTGGTTCATGTCAACGGCAAGTTCAGCCGCACGGACGATCAGCGCCTCCTCGCCGGAGATCTCGCCTGCGTCATCCTCTGCACCCGATGCCTTCTCGCCCTTTGCCAGCGGAATATTCTGCTCAACGGCATCCATGATCGCTGCGTCATATTCGGATACACCGTTCGATTTCAGGAATGTCACGACCGCTTCGACCTCCTTCTCGGAGCAGAAGCAGCCCTGCACGCGCTTCGGCTCACGCGCACCGTTCGGATAGAAAAGCAGGTCGCCGTTGCCGAGGAGCGTTTCCGCGCCGGTGCAGTCGAGGATGATGCGGGAGTCGATCGCCGACTTGACGCTCATGCCGATGCGGCTCGGAATATTCGATTTGATCAGACCCGTGATGACATCTGCCTGCGGGCGCTGTGTTGCGATGATCAGGTGGATGCCCGCCGCACGCGCCTTCTGAGCGATGCGGATGACAGCAGACTCCACTTCCTTGCCGACGGTCATCATGAGGTCGGCAAACTCGTCAATGATAATGAGAATCTGCGGGAGCTTCTTCATCTCGGGATTCTGCTCCGCGAGCTTGTTGTAGCCGCCGATATCGCGCACGCCGTACTGTGCGCAGAGCCCGTATCTGCGTTCCATCTCAATGACAGCCCAGTTGAGCGCGCCGGCTGCCTTCTGCGGATCGGTGACGACCGGGATCAGCAGATGCGGCACGCCGTCATAGGGCTGAAACTCAACGACCTTCGGATCAATGAGCAGCAGTCTGACCTCATCGGGTGCTGCGTGATAGAGCACGCTCATGATAATGGAATTCGTGCAGACAGATTTACCGGAACCGGTTGTGCCTGCGATGATCATGTGCGGCATCTTGGCAATATCGCCGAGAATGACATTGCCGTCAATATCTCTGCCGACCGCAAAGGTCAGCTTACTCTGCGAATTGCGGAACTCCGGCTGCTCGAGTATCTCGCGCAGGGAGACCATATCCTTCGTGTTGTTCGGGACCTCGACGCCGAGTGCCGGTTTGCCCTCAACCTGCGAGATACGCACGGAGGTGCCGCCGAGATTCAGCCCGATATCGTCTGCGAGCGTGGTGATCTTCGAGATCTTGACACCGGCTGCGGGCTGGATCTCATAGCGCGTGACAGAGGGACCTCTGCGGATGCCCGTGATGCGCACGGAGACGCCGAAGCTCTGGAGTGTATCGACCAGCAGCTTGCCCTTTTCTCTGAGCTCTGCGGACTTGTCCGCATCGTTGCCGCCGTTGTCGGCGCGTTTCAGCAGGGAAAGCGGCGGTGCGATATAGGGGATCTCAGGCTCTTCGTCATAAATGCGTTCGTCCTGTGCGGCAGCGTCGTGCTTTGCGGCATCGGCGCGGGCGGCTGCACGCTGCTCGTCCGATTCCTTTGCGGCGCGGGAGACGATCTCATTGAACGCCGCCGCGTCTGCTGCATTCATTTCAGACTGCTGCACGGGCGCGGAGGCTGCGGGCTGTGCTGCGGGAGCGGAAGCTGCCGGAGACGGCGCAGCCGGTTTTGAAGCGGGGGATGAGACCGTACCCGTGATCGGGATATCCACATCAATGGAGGCGGGATCTGCGGCAGGCTCCGGCTTGTGCGAGAGCATGAAGGTGATCTCCTCAGCCGACTCTGCGGGCTTTGCCGCTGCACGTTTTGGCTGCGGCTTGTCCTTTGCTGCGGAGCGGGGCGGCTTTTCTTCCTTCGCATCCGGTTCCTGACGGCTCACAGCCGTGCGGCGTCTGCGGCCGAAGAAGGGAATCGTGAGCTGAACCTCATCTTCGTCCTCTTCCGGCTCCTCTTCCTCTTCATATTCCTCTTCCTCGGGGAGCTCGTCCTCATATTCCGCTTCCTCCGGGAATTCATTTTCAAATCCCTCGATGCCGTTTGTGGCGAGCGAGACAATGCCCTTTCCTATCCAGATGAACGGCTTTGCGAGAAGACCCAGCATTTCAAGGATGCTGCGGTTTGTCAGCAGCAGGAGCAGCACGATGATCAGCATGACGATGACGATCTTCGCGCCGACGGTATCCAGCAGTGCCGTCAGCGGAAGCACAAGGATGCCGGAGAGAACGCCGCCGCCGTGCAGTGCCTGTCCTTCCTCCCAGAGATGGGAGATATGCGCGCCGAGCTTCTGATACCAGAGAAGCCCTGCGGCTTCCGATTCCGGCAGCGGCTCTCCGATGAAGATCTGGAGCGCAGAGGAGGCGATCAGCGCGAGCAGCACGCCTGCCAGCGCACGGACAGCCGCCGTTCTGCTGCGGTCCTGTCCGATCAGAATGCCGGTATAGCCGAGGATCAGCGGCACCAGAATGATGCCGAGCCCGAAGAGCCCGAGCAGTGCATTGTGCATCCAGAGCCAGGCCTTTCCGCCGGGAATGACCGTCAGCAGCAGGGTCAGCACGCCGAGCGCAAAGAGGATCACTGACCAGAACTGATTGTTGAACGGCTTGGAGGTCATCGCCTTTGCACGCTTCTGCGCGGGGCGCTTCGCTGCGGAGGCGGTTGTTTTCTTTGCGGCAGACGATCTTGTCGATGCGGCGGATTTGGTTGCCTTCGGGGTGTTGATGCGCTTTGCGGTGGTTTTGCGTGCGCCGGTGCCGGTTGTCTTCTTCTTTGCGCCGGTCGAGCCGGTGCTCTTTTTCTGTGCCATGTAAAAGAACCTTTCTGTTGTCTCGTGAAATATGCGGGAAATCAGCCGCGCAGCAGCCAGATTGCGGCTGTCAGCAGGCTGAGAAGAAATGTGTAAACGGAAAAAACGGTGAAGCTGTCCGAGCGGAGCAGCTTTCGGAGCAGACGGATTGCAAGAATGCCTGTCACAGCGGAAACAAGGAACCCGAGCAATGCAGACGGGAGGTTGACGGTGACAGTGCCCGCTGCTGCGTCATGCAGCTCGCTCAGGCATCCGCCGAGGATTGCGGGAATCCCGAGGATGAAGGAATACCGCACGGCTGTCTCCTTTTCGATCCCGCAGAAGCGTGCGGCACTGACCGTCGAGCCGGAGCGGGAGATGCCCGGAAACAGCGCTGCGCACTGAAAGAGCCCGATCAGCAGCGCGTCGGCGGCAGTGATTTTCTCGGCGGTTTTGTCCGCACTGCGGATGCGGCTTGCGAAAAAGAGCTCCGCTGCGGTAAAGAGAAAGCAGAGCGCAAGCACAGGCAGGCGCACATCCGAGAAGATCTCCCTGACAAAATAGCAGGGGATGAGCGGCAGAAGCGAGAGCATCAGCATGAGGAGCATCCGCCGTGCGGGGTTCATATCCCGGACGCGGAATCTGCCGCGGAAGATATCGCGGAGCATGCGGAGCGCTTCAATCAGCAGCTCCCGTATCGTTTCACGGAAGGCAATCAGCACGGCGGCAAGTGTGCCCATATGGAGCACGACCGTCAGGAAATTGCCCTCTGCGGCGGGCTGCCCGCTGAGAATCTGCCAGAGCTTCAGATGCCCGGAGCTTGAGATCGGCAGGAACTCTGTGAGCCCCTGCAAAACAGCCTGGATGAGGGTGTTCAGAATGGTCATAGTCAGCCTCCGGAGCAGTCTGTTCCCTCAGTCTCCGCGCAGAGATATACTTATATATCATACCACATTTCAGACGGACTGTCAAGAGCGAAGGTGCGCGGTTTTCTGCACATCAGCGGCATCTTGTGGATTTCGCCGAAATCCGTGCCGGAATTTGTCTGAAATTCGGTTTCCGAGGGGTTGATTTTGGCAGACGGATATGGTAGAATGAAACTGGATTTCTGTGCGTTTTGCAGCCCCGCGGGCGTTTTTTGCCGGATGGGCTCTGCATTCAGATATTACACAATAAGCAGCGGAGGAGAAAAATATGACACAGCAGGATCAGATCTATCTTGTCAACGGGCAGAGCTTTTTCGGGAGCGGCGGTCTGGCGGAGGAGAATATCCCGAGATTGCAGCTGCTCGACGGCGGCACCGGCATGAACTATGAACAGCTCTTCGGCGATATGCTGAGCTATGCGGGCAAGACCGGCATCGGCGGCAGCGCACTGCGGGATGTGCTCGCGCATTTCTACGAGCCGGAGCAGCTCTCCGAGGAGGGCGCAAAGGCGCTTTACGACTGGATCTGTGAGCAGCTTCGCGCACGCATCCCTGAGATGACGCCGCCCGGCTGCTATCCGCCCGGCATGGCGCTCGGCGCGACATGGGATGCGGAGACCGTGGAAGCGGTCGGACATGCGCTGGGGCATGAGGCGCGTGCGTTCGGCGTGCATGTGCTGCTCGGCACCCCGAATGTCAACATTCACCGCGACCCGCGTGCGGGCAGATGCTTCGAGGGCTACTCCGAGGATCCGTATCTTGTGACGCAGCTTGCACCTGCGCTGGTGCGCGGCGTCGAGGCAGAGGGCGTTGCGGCGAATGTGAAGCATTTTGCTGCGAACAATCAGGAGACCAACCGGCTCGGCATCAATGAGACGATCTCCGAGCGTGCGCTGCATGAGATCTATTTCCCCGGCTTCAAGGCATGTGTCGAGGCAGGCTGTGCGACTGTCATGGCGGCATACAACGCGATCAACGGCACGCCCTGCACCGAAAACGAGGCGCTTCTCACCGATCTTCTGCGCGGGGAATGGGGCTTTGAAGGCGTCACGATGTCTGACTGGGGTGCGGTGTATCATCCGGCGGCGGCGCTCAATGCCGGCACCGATCTCAATATGCCGGGACCTGTTGCGCCCGATGCCCTGACCGCAGCCCTCGCAGACGGCTCGCTCGATGCGGAAAAGCTCGCGCAGTCGGCAGAGCGCATGAAGCGTCTTGCGCAGAAATACGGCAAGGCGCCGACCGGGAAAATCGACCTTGCGATGACCGACAAGGCGGCTTACGATGCTGCGGCAGAGGGCATTGTCATGCTCGAGAACCGCGGCAGATGCTGCCCGCTGCCGTCCTCCGCGAAGATCATGCTGCTCGGCGAGCATGCAGATCAGCTCCTGACCTGCGGCGAGGGCAGCGCACATATCAACACCACGCGCAATGTCTCGTTCCTCAGTGCATTGCGGAAGCAGTTTGCGGCGGTGCAGCTCGATGAATTCGACGGCGCCGATACCGTGATCTATGTCTGCTCCACACGCGGCATGGAGGGCAATGACCGCAAGTCGATCCGCCTGCCCGAGCAGGAGATGACCCGCATGCGGAATCTCTGTGCGAGAGCGGAAAACCGCAGGCAGCGCAAGATCCTTGTGCTGAATATCAGCGCGCCGGTCGCGCTCTGCGGTCTGGAAAATGACTTCGATGCGATTTTCTGCTGCTTCCTGCCCGGCATGCAGGGCGCCGCAGCGCTCGCGGATATTCTGGCAGGCAAGGTGAACCCCTCCGGGCATCTGCCGCTGACCTTCCCGCGTGATGACCGCCTGATGCCGACTTCGCTGAACTTCCCCGGCGACGGCATGCAGGAGACCTACGGCGAGGGCATTTTCGTCGGATACCGCTGGTATACTTCTCTGCATATGCCGTGTTTGTATCCCTTCGGTCACGGGCTCTCCTACACGGATTTTGCCTTGACCTCGATCACGGCGGACACTGAGATCTTCACCGACAGCGTAACGGTGACTGTCACGGTGAAGAACACCGGAAGCCGCGCCGGAAAGACCGTTGTGCAGCTCTATATCCATGACCCTGAGTCCTCGCTGACAAAGCCGCTCTGCGAGCTCAAGGCATTCCGCAAGGCAGAGCTCGCAGCCGGAGAGGAAAAGACGCTCAGCTTCACGCTCCGCCGCTCTGCCTTCGAGAGCTATGACCCGAATCTGCACTGCCGCACCTTCGAGGAGGGCAGCTATGTGATCGGTGCAGGCTTCTCTGCGCAGGATGTGCAGGTCTTCACAAAGGTCTATGCAGATGTGCAGTCGCCTTACACCTACGGTGCAGAGACCGCGGTCAAGACGGTTGTGGAAAACGATGCGCTCTGTGAGATTCTCCGCGGATTCATGGACGAAAACGGGCTGCCGTGGACGGCTGTGCTGACGAGCTATGAGTATACTTCGCAGGATCCGCTCGGCAGGATCATGGATACGGTGAACTGCCCGGCAGAGAAGCGTGAGGCGCTGTATGCGGCGCTGCGCAGGGTGAAGCGCGGGTAAAAGCAGACAGATGCCGTACAGAATTGCCCCTGCGCATGTCAAAGTGCGCAGGGGCATTGTGTTTATCCGTTCAGTTTATCTATAAAACCGTTTATGACTTCGGCACATGCAGCGGGTTTCTGCTCGTAAATGCAATGATCGCCCGGCAGACACACAATCTCACAGCTTCCGAGCTTATCCGCATAGACAGAGAGGGTGTTCTCGCGGATCTTTTTGCAGAATGCCAGATACTTGTCATACAGCGCATCATCATCCGTATCTGCATCCAGATGAAAGAATTTCAGATAAGTCTCTCTGTCCAGTCCGCCGTCTGCGATCAGTTGTTCCTTTGCCGTATATCCGAATTCCGCAGAGATATACAGCTTTGGAACATCATTCGGAACAAGCATATTCCATGTTGTGTTCATATTGCGGGACATCATGGCGTCCTCTGCAATGACGTCGGAATTCTGAAAGGTCAGCAGCGCCAGTGCATATTCCGCACGCTGTTCGTCATCCGTGTAATACGCCTTTTCCGGCAGCATGGTTTTCAGGAGAAGATTGCCGAGCCCGCCTGCGCCCATTTTATCAAGCCGGTATGCACGCAGAAACGCAGGATCGGGGTCTGTCCGCATCTGATCGGGTGCGTATTCCCTGATCTCCGATGTATCCATGAAAACAACCGCTTCGATTTCCTCCGGGTATTTGCTGACCCAGTAGGAAGCATAGATGCCCCCGATGGAATGCGGCAGCAGGATATACGGGGCTTCAACACCTGCATTTCTGAGCGCAGCCCTGTAATCCGAGACAATATTTTCGACAGTTCGTTCCTGTGTTGTGTGATCGCTTAACCCGTAGCCTGCCCGGTCAACGAAGATGACCTGATGTTCTTCTTCCAGCGCAGCGGTCATGCGTCTCCACGATATACAGGGGTCGGGATCGCCGAATCCGGCGATTGCAATGATGCGGTGCTGTCCGTTTTCGTTTCCGTAAGAGAGCACATTGACGGAATGATCGCCGACCGAAACCGGGCGGGAGTAGCCGCTTTCGATCAGAAATGCGCTGTCTTGTCTCAGCCGGATGCGGCTGCTGATCCAGACGAGCAGCCACAGAACTGACAGACTCAGGATGATCATACCGATAATCCTGACTACTTTCCTGCCTTTCACAGGTGACCGCCTCCGTTTCGGTTCGTGATTATGATTGCAGCACCGGCACTGCTGAAGCAGCGGAAGGTTATTCAGCAGCTTCGAGCGCCTTTGCGCAGAGTGCTTCGAGCTTTGCGCGTGCTTCACCCGGTGTGAGATCGCTGAATCCGCCTGCTGCCTGCGGGTGTCCGCTGCCGTTGCCCATCTGCTCGGCAATGTCGCGTGCAGAGAGCTTTGCAGAGGTTGTCTTCACGGAGAAGCGCGTTCTGCCCTCGGGCGTGCCTTCCGGGTATTCGCGCACCATGACGGTCATTTCCGCGCTGCCGATGACCTCCAGCAGCCCGTTGATGTTTTGCAGCTCAGGGGCGTTCTGCTCTGCGATGCCTGCATCCGCAAGATCTGAGAGCAGGATCTCGCTGCTCACGAGTCTGCCGCAGCAGAGCGTGTGCATCTTGCCGAAGACCGTCCGTTCGATCGCAAGCCTTGCGGGTGATTTCACCATCGCATAGCGCCGTGCGATTCCGTAGGCATCCGCGCCGTATTCCGTGAGCCGCGCCGCCGATCTGAAAGAGACGGCATTCGTGCTTACCGTGCGGAAGCAGTTTGTGTCGGTGACGAGTGCAGTATAGAGCAGCTCTGCCATCTGCGGCGTGACGGGCACGCCGAGCGCTTCTGCAAGCTCCAGCACGATCTCGCCGCAGGCACTCCGTTCCGGGAGCACCAGCTCACTGGGCGCCTGCGTTTCGGGGCTGCCGTGGTGGTCGATCCAGAAGGCGTAGGGCATTTCCTGCAAGGTCTGCCCGGTGCGGGAGCGGTCTTTGCCGTCTACGCCGATATACAGTGCGCCGTCGGGCAGATTGTCATTCGGCAGGCGGTCGGTCAATTCGCGAAACTGCGCGGGCACAGGGTCTCTGCCGGTGACGGCAGTCTTTGCGCCGAGCGCCCGGAGGATCATGGCGAGTGCATAGCCCGAGCCGATGCAGTCGCCGTCAGGATTGATATGATATACGATGCGGAATGCGGCATTCTTCTCTGCACAGGCTTCGCGGAGACGCTCTGCAAATGCGGGTACGGATAACAGCATGCTCTGCTCCTTTCTGATGCGTGCGGATGTTTACAGTACAATTATACCATAGTCTCTGTAAGATTGCAAGCGGGGGAGACATGTGCTCTCCGCTTGACTTTCGCCGGTTCGGGGAGTATAATAAAAGCAGCATTTTACGGAGAAGGAGGGATCTGTATGTCTGACGGATCGGGCTTTGAGCAGGATCGGGACAGAATCCGCGGCTGCCTGATCGGCGGTGCCGCAGGCGATGCGCTTGGATATGCGGTCGAGTTTCTGCGCTGGAGAGACATTGAGGAAAGATACGGCAGCAGAGGCATTACACAGTATGCGCTGCAGGACGGCCTGGCGCGCATATCGGATGACACGCAGATGACGATGTTTACTGTAAACGGCATCATCCTCTCGCGCGTGCATCAATGCGATCAGAACGCCTGTATCCGCAGGGCATATCTCGACTGGTATCAGACGCAGACTTCTTCGTATGACGGGGGCGGCGGCGAGGGCGCGGGACTGCTCCGAGGATTGCGCCGCAGGCGTGAACCCAGGACATTTACCTGGCTCGCAGATCTGCCGGAGATGTATGTCCGCCGAGCGCCGGGAAATACCTGTCTCAGTGCGCTTTCGGAGGGCGCAGCAGGCACGGTACGCGTGCCCTGCAACAACAGCAAGGGCTGCGGCGGCGTGATGCGTGCTGCGCCGATCGGGGTGACTGCCCAGGGCAGGTGTCTGGATTACGCGGAAGGTGCCGATGCTGCTGCGATAACACACGGCCATCCGCTCGGCTGGCTTCCGGCTGCGGCGCTGACACATATCGTGCACGTCTTCTGTCATTACGAACAGAACGGCTCACTTCCGAAGATCGCAAAAGAGACGGCTGCTGAGCTGGAGCAGATCTATCCGTCTTACCCCGAAGCGGCTGCGCTGCGGCAGCTGATTGAAAAGGCGATTGCTCTGGCAGAACAGCCGGAGATCAGCGACCGTGCGGCAATCGGACAGCTCGGCGAGGGATGGGTCGGCGAGGAAGCGCTGGCGATTGCGCTTTACTGCGCCGTGAAATACCGGGATGACTTCGACCGCATGCTGACCGCGGCGGTGAACCATGACGGCGACAGCGATTCGACAGGCGCAATCGCAGGAAATATTCTCGGGCTCATCATCGGCTATGATGCGATTCCGGAGAAATACAAAACGGATCTGGAGCTGCATGATACGATCCTTACGCTGGCAGACGATCTCTGCACGGCATGGAAGGGCACGCCGACGGATCCTGTGAGATGGGAAAGAAAGTACGGCGCATGCAGACGGCGTTTAATGTGAGAATGAGGTGCCTATGAAATACATGATCGCATCGGATATCCACGGCTCGGCGTATTACTGCCGCGAAATGCTCCGGCAGTTTGAAGCGGAGCACGCCGACAGGCTCATTCTGCTCGGCGATATCCTTTATCACGGACCGCGCAACGATCTCCCGCGGGACTATGCCCCGAAGGAGGTCATCGCGATGCTCTCGCCGCTTGCAAAGACGATTCTCTGCGTGCGCGGCAACTGCGACACAGAGGTCGATCAGATGGTGCTGCCGTTCCCGATTCTCGCGGATTATGCGCTGCTGGAATCGGAAGGGCACATGATATTCCTCACGCACGGGCATCACTTCCATGCAGAGGCGCTGCCGCCGCTCTGCCCGGGCGATGTGCTGCTGCACGGTCACACGCATGTCCCGCTCTGCACCGCGAAAGACGGCATCACCGTGCTGAACCCGGGGTCTGTTTCAATCCCGAAGGAGGGTTCGCCGCACAGCTATATTGCGCTTGAAAACGGCGCGTTTACATGGAAAATGCTGGACGGGAGCTGCTATCACACATGGCGGCTCGGTGAGGCGGCACAGGATTTTGCCGGGGAATTTCCGTCAGAATCTTGACAAAATGGCGGAATATCAGTAAAATATAAGTGTATGCCGGGATTTCGGCAGAAACTTGAAAAAACGGAGGATGCAAATATGGATCCCAGACAAAACAGACCGGCCGGCCGTGAGAAGGAAGTCACCGGCAGTGCCAGCGCACACAGACGCGGCGACGGGCTCGGAACGGGTCCTGTCGGCTCGAGCGGCGGACATGCCGGACAGAATTCTTCCGGCGGCGGAAACGGCAGAAAGACCATCACCCGTGCAGCGGGCGGCGGCGGTCTGCTCGCCATCATCGGCGCACTGATCGCGATTTTCGCAGGCGGCGGTCTCGGCGGAGGCGGCGGCAATTACGATTTCAACGACGGCGGCGCACTGCCCTATCAGGACACACAGAGCGGCTATTCCCAGCAGCAGCAGAGCAACACCGCATCGAACACCCAGCAGGCGGATACCTCCGTTGCGCAGGGTACCCGCGAGAAGCGCACGCAGATTCTCGGAAACGGGCAGGATAAGATCACCTTCATGATCTATATGTGCGGCACCGACCTGGAATCGAAAAACGGCATGGCATCCTCCGATATGCAGGAGATCGCAGGCGCTTCCTACGGCGACAATGTCAATGTCATTGTCTACACCGGCGGCTGCAAGGGCTGGAAGATCAACGGCATCAGCACGCAGACAAACCAGATCTATCAGATCAGGGACGGCAAGCTGAACCGTCTTGAGGCGGATATGGGCGCAAAGGCGATGACCGATCCTGCTACGCTCACCGAGTTCATCAACTACTGCACCAAGAATTTCCCCGCAAACCGCAATGAACTCATCTTCTGGGATCACGGCGGGGGATCCGTCACAGGCTACGGCTACGATGAGAAGTTTGCCTCCAAGGGCTCAATGGATCTTGCCGGCATCAGCCGTGCGCTCAAGAATTCCGGCACGACCTTTGACTTCATCGGCTTCGATGCCTGCCTGATGGCAACCGCGGAGAATGCCCTGATGCTCAACAATTACGCAGATTACCTCATCGCTTCTGAGGAAACCGAGCCCGGCATCGGCTGGTATTACACCGACTGGATGACGAAGCTCGGGCAGAATACCTCGATGCCGACGGTGGAGATCGGTAAAAATATCGTCGATGATTTCGTGACACAGTGCGGCAGAAAGTGCCCGGGACAGCTCACCACGCTCTCTGTCATCGACCTTGCGGAATTTGCCAACACCGTGCCTTCCGATCTGACGGCATTTGCGGATTCTGTCAGCACGCAGCTCTCCGGCGATCAGTTCCAGGGTGTTTCCGATGCGCGCAACCAGACCCGCGAATTTGCGGCAAGCTCCCGCATCGACCAGATTGACCTGGTGCACTTCGCGCTCAATCTTGGCACCGCAGAGGGCAAGGCGCTCTCCGAGTCGATCAAGGGTGCCGTGAAGTATAACCGCACGGGCGCCAACATGACGAACGCTTACGGCGTCTCGATCTTCTTCCCCTCGAAGAGCCCGAAGTATGTAAGCTCTGCGTCCAATACCTATGCGCAGATCAACATGGATTCCTCGTATACCAAGTGCATCAATATGTATGCGAAGATGACGACCTCGGGTCAGATCGCAGCAGGCGGCAGTGATATGAGTTCTCCGTTCGGTTCGCTCTTCGGCAGCATCCTGGGCGGCGGCGGTTCCTCCTCCGGCAGCGCGGGCAGCGCCGATCTGATCGGGCAGCTCCTCTCCGGCTTTATGGGCGGCACCTCCGACAGAAGCATTGCGGGGCTCGATTCCTCGAACATCGGCTTTATGGAGGATGACTCTCTCACGGATGAATATGTCTCGCAGTATATTGCAAACAATTCCTTCGATCCTGCAAATCTTGTCTGGCAGCAGAAGGGCAGCGACTACATCCTGTCTCTGCCGGAAGCGCAGTGGAAGCTCGTCAATCAGCTCGACCGCGGCATGTTCATCTCCGACGGCGACGGCATGATCGACCTCGGTCTTGACAACACCTATGCGTTTGACGATGACGGCAATCTGATCGCCGATCTCGGCAAGGACTGGCTCGCAGTCAACGGGCAGCCGGTCGCATATTATCACACAGAGTCCATCGAGACCGCTGACGGCTGGAGCTTCTACGGCTACATCCCGGCGATGCTCAACGGCGACCGCGTGAAGCTGCTTGTCGCATTCGACAAGGATCACAAGAGCGGCTATATCACCGGCGCGGAGTATGATTACCGCAACGGCGAGACCGACACCGTCGCAAAGAGCGCAACCGAGCTGAATGTCGGCGATACGCTCGATTTCGTCTGCGACTACTACACCAAGGACGGCACCTATGAGGACAGCTACTATCTCGGCGATCAGATGATCGTTTCCGAGGAGATGAAGCTCAGCAACGTGAAGCTCGAGGACGGCGAGGCAGAAGTGCTCTACTGCTTCACCGATATCTACGGGCAGCGCTACTGGACCGAAAAGCTCACCGCAGAATAATCAACAGGAAAGCGCTCTGCTGAAAAATGCAGGGCGCTTTTTCAAAGGAGGAAAGCTATGAAGTATTACGCAATCTTTCTCTGCATCGTCAGCCTTGCCGCCTTCGTGATGTACGGCATCGACAAGCGGAAGGCACAGAAGCACCGCTGGCGCATTCCCGAGGCGACGCTGCTGCTCACGGGATTTTTCGGCGGCGCGGCAGGTGCGCTGCTCGGCATGCATGTGTTTCATCACAAGACGAAAAAATGGTATTTTCATGCGGTCAATCTGCTTGGAATCGCCTGGCAGATTGCTGCATTCTTCCTGCCGTGGCAGACCTTCCCGGTGCAATAAAAAATGATTTGACATAAACAAGAGATAAATTTGCATTGCATAAATACACCCGCTGTGTTATCATAAGTATAGCCTGATATGATAGGCAAAATATCAGATTTATTGGGGGAAGAAACATGAAAAACAGAGGCATTCCGAACTGCCGGCGCGTGCTGTCTTTCGTGACGGCACTGCTGCTGGCGGCGGGCACAGGTGCAGCGGCGGGCTATCCGCTGACGCGCTGTGCGGATTCCGCTGCGGTCACGGCATATGCCGCAGAGACCGGCAGCCGTATCCGCGTGGACATCAACAAGAATGACGGCAGAAAGGCGTCCTATTCCAAGAACGCGAACAACTGGCTTCTGACGGAAGGCGCGTCAGATTCCTATTCGGTCGGCGGCGTAACCTTCAGGCTCTCGAACGGCGGCTCCGTCGGCGGAAATGTCACCGGCGCGAACAACAAGAAGCTCCAGCTCCAGAGCGGCATCTATCCGCGCATGACGATGGACGGCGCGAAGATCAAGGACGGCGACAACGGCGGCGTCTTAAAGCTCGAAATCAGCGGGCTCTCTGACGGCAGCCATTCGCTTCAGATGTGGCACTGCAACACCGACGGCTATGCAAACAGCAATCTCAGCATCTCTGTCAACGGGCAGAAGGTGCTCACGGGCGTCAAGTGCCCGACGAATGTGACGAATGAGGACGATGCGGGCATCTCCTATGTCACATGGCAGGGGAGCGCTGTCACGATCCTGATCACGCCCGAGGGCGGCGGCAGAATGGATGTTGCATGGCTGAACGGCTTTGAGCTTGACGGCGCAGATCCCGTGAACGGTATTTCCCGCATCTCGCCGGCGGATCAGGAGAAGCATCTGGAATCCGGCGTACTTTCCTGGACAGCGGGCAAGAATGCGCAGTCGCACAATGTCTATATCGGCACAAGCTATGATGCCGTGTTCCATGCGACAACGGCATCTCCGGAGTATAAGGGCAATCAGAGCGGCACGAAGTATACGCTCGATGAGACCTATTCCTCTGTCCCGACCTACTACTGGCGCGTGGATGAGGTCAGCGGCAGTACGGTCACAAAGGGCGCTGTCTATTCCTTTCAGATCACGCGCCTTGCCTTCCCGACCGCAGAGGGCTACGGCAGATATGCACGCGGCGGCAGAGGCGGCACGGTCTACCATGTGACGAATCTCAATGACAGCGGCGAGGGCTCCCTCCGCTACGGTCTCGAGACCCTCAAGGGTCCGCGCACTGTTGTCTTTGATGTCGGCGGCGTGATCGCGCTGAAATCGGTGCTCTGCATCCCCGAGGACGGCGGCGATGTGTATGTCGCGGGACAGACAGCCCCCGGCGACGGCATCACGCTCATCAACTACGATTTCGGCGCGATGGGCGCTGAGGATGTTGTCATCCGCGATGTGCGCGTGCGTGTCGGCGAGATGAACGGCAAATCGACCGGCGGCATGGGGCTTGGCTCCTGCACCTATTCCATTGTCGATCACTGCTCGATCTCCTGGGCGACGGACGAGGGCTTCTCCTCCCGCAGCGCCGCCAATATCTCCTTCCAGTGGAATATCATCGGCGAATCGCTCAACAATTCCGTACACTACAATGCAAATGACCGCTCCGATGTCGAGCGCCATGCGTTTGCGGCATCCATCGGCGGCTATACCGGCAGCTTCCACCACAATCTGCTGATCAACAACACCGGCAGAAACTGGTCGCTTGCCGGCGCGATGGAGCAGGATGCCGTCACCTACGGCGGGCAGCTCGATATCCGCAACAATGTCGTCTACAACTGGCGCGACAGAACGACCGACGGCGGCGCAAGGCGCGTGCAGTTCGTGAACAACTACTATAAGGCGGGGCCTGTCTCGAACACCTCCCTGCACCTTGTCTCCGTGGACGGCAATGAGCTGAACACGAGCGATATGCAGATGCTCTATGCAGCCGGCAATATGAAGGTTGCGCAGAACGGTTCTGTTCTCATTGCAGCAAATGCCGATGAATGGTCGAGCGGCAAAGCGAAGTCCGGCGGCAAGAATTCGACGAATGACACTGTCCGCAGCAATACGCCGTGGTATGAATCCTATGTTGCAACGCAGTCTGCGGAGGAAGCCTACAAGCTGGTCATCGCGCAGGCAGGTGCCAGTGCACCGGGCTTTGACTACATCGACAGCCGCTATCAGAAGGAAGTCAAGAACGGCACTTATACCTACACGGGCAGCAGAGACGGTCTCAAGGGCATCATCGACACACAGAACGATGCCGGCGGCTATCCGAACAGCTCCAATTTCAAGGGCGGCACAAAGCCTGCCGATACCGACGGCGACGGCATGTCCGATGCATGGGAAGCGTCACACGGTCTGAACCCGAACAATGCCGCAGACGGCGCGGCGGTTTCGCTCTCTGCGGATGACTACACGAATCTTGAGCTCTATCTCAATGAGCTGGCAGGCGACCCGGTGGTATTCAACGGGCACGCGGGCAAGCAGGGCGCTGTCATCGACACGCAGTACAGCTACACGATCACGAACAAGGGCAGCGGGCTTTTCCTCAGCAGCGCAGACGCATCTCCTGCGAGCGGCACGAATGTGCAGCAGAGTGCGGCATCGCAGACCTGGAAGCTCACGGATGCAGGCGACGGCTATTACTATGTATATTCGACGCTCGGCAGCGGCAGCCTTTGCCTGGATGTCCCCTACGGCAGCGCGGACAACGGCACGAGCATCGGGCTCTGGTCGAATGACGAATCCGATGCACGCAGGCTGAAATTTGTGGACAACGGCGACGGTACTTACACGATCTGCACGAAGGTCTCTGACGACAATTCCTGCCTCGGCGTGATCTCAGGCTCCGCGGAGGACGGCGCGGATGTGATCGAGTGGGCATGCGACGATTCCGCTTCGCAGAAGTGGATCCTCACGGTGAAGCTCGATTCGCTGAACGGCACGCTGATCCGCGATCTCGAAGTCAATGATGCGCAGTATTACGCAAGCTGGGCGATCAAGGAAAACCTCGCAGCGGGCGATCTTCTGTTCGGCGACCGCGATGTGACCTATGCGGATATCCCGGAGTCGCTGCTCGGCGCAGAGGCAATTATCACGCCCTGCGATGCAAAGGCGCTGACGGCAGATCTTGCGCAGTTCACGGCTGCAAAGGATGTCACGGTATCCGTGCTGCTTGATACGCGTGTGACCGATGAACGGAATGCGTTTCCGGCATGGCTCTCTGACTGGACCAAGACGGAGCTCACCGTCACGAACAGTAAGGATGTGCGGTTCTATGTATATCAGAAGGACTTTGCGGCAGGCGAGACTGTGACGCTCGGGCAGAACGGCACCGCAGTTTCGGTCGTGCAGTATACGGTGCTCGTGCAGGAGCAGACGGTGCAGGAGCAGCCGCGAGTCATGCGCGGCGATGCAGACTGCAACGGTACGGTCGAGCTGGCAGACGCGGTGCTGCTTGCGAAAGCAACGGCAGGCGTATCGGGCGCAGAGCTCTCGGCACGCGGCAGCCTGAATGCAGACTGCAACCAAAGCGGCGCGCTGGAGCCGGATGACCTGACGGTGCTGCTGAAATATCTCGCGGGTATTCTTGACACCCTCTGATCGGAATGAAACAGAAAAAGCGCCGGAGCCTTGACGGGTTCCGGCGCAAAGTTTATTTGTTTTTCTTACGCACGCTTTCCGGTGACTAAACTGGTCACGGAGAGCATTCTGCGTCGATTGAGTTCCCCGGCGAGTATGCTGAACCAGAAGACGCCGAGTTTTTCGTAGCCCTCTGCGGTCGGGTGAACGCCGTCATGCAGGTCTGCTTTCGTGAGGATACTGCCTGCATCCGCAAGGATCACAGGCTTCCCTTCGGCGGAGAGCCTTGCTGCGATTTCTGCGATCTGGCGGTTGCATTCCGCGACGGCGGCATCTGCCGATTCCGGCGAGAAAAAGCGCGGGTCGATGAAGGTCGGATCATTGGCGTCGAGCGGTGCAAGCTGCCCGAGATACAGCATGCCGTCAGCGTGCATGCCGCGGAGCAGCCGCTCACAGATCGCCGTAAGGCGGAAGCGGAAGCGGTCGAGCTCGTAGAGGCTCAGGATGTCGTTGGTGCCGATCTGCAAAAAGATCACATCCGGCGTGCCGCACTGCAATACCTCGTCAAGCATGCCTGCGATGCCGCGCCTGCCGCCGGTGACCGATTCTGCGATATCGACGGTCGCAAAGCTGCTGAATCCTGCGTGATGTGTGTCATAGCCGGTGCCGCTCTCATTGATGCCGAGAAACTGCACGGCGCTGCTGAGTCCGTTTTCCGTAAGCAGGCGGCAGAGGGTGTTGCGGTAGCCGCCCGGGAGCCAGAAGCCGTCTGTCAGCGAATCGCCGAGACAAAGCAGGCGAATGGGCTCCGGTGCGCAGAAAAGCGGACCGTTCTGAATGTTGTTCATGCCGAAGAACTCCTTCGTGTATGCGTGGTATTTCCCCTAAGTGCGCTGTTTTTCTATCTGCATCCATTATACCAGAGATCGGGCGCCGGGGCAATGCCGTTTTATCACATTTCATGTGCGAAAGTGCGCGATTTTCTGCCCGGCTTCGGGAAAATTCACGAAAACTGAACATCTCTGAGCAGAATTTGTCTTGAAATCGCGGGAAATCGGTCGGATGCTTGACAAAATCCGCGCCGGGGTGTTATAATCAGTTGTTAAGGAACAAATCAATTAAGGAGGAGTGCCGGATGAGTGAGACCGTTGAGATGATCCGCCCGGGATATATCCCGTCGGTTGCGGTGACATTCACCCCAAAGGACGGCGGCGAGCCGGTTACAGTGCACCGCCCCTATGAGGCTGTGCCGATCGAGGAGCTCAGGCGTCATGCGATGGGCGGAGATGAGGGCTCTATGCTGGAGCTCGGCGAACGGTATCTGTTCGGCTGGGGCGGCGCAGAGCAGGATTACAGGCAGTCGTATGAATATTTCAAGCAGGCGGCAGAAAAGGGCGTCCCGGATGCACTCTGCCATCTTGCGGATTTCTATCTCGATCCTGAGCGCGGCATCGTGCAGCGCGATGAGAAGGAGCATTTCCGGATGCGTGAGCTTGCGGCAAAGGCGGGCTCCTGGCAGGCGATGGAAAAACTTTCCCGCTGCTATGAGCAGGGCGTGTTCGGCGCAGAGAAGAATCCCGATCAGGCGTTTTACTGGGCGCTCCAGGCAGAGAACATGATCCGCACCTACTGGAACTATTATAATCAGCCGAATTTCGTGGATTTCCTCAATACCTGCCGGCTGCTTCTCAGAGCGCATACCCGCATCACCTTCCTGCTTTCGCACTACTGTGCAAACGGAATCGGTGTTCCGCAGGATTATGAGGCTGCCATGCGCTGGCTGGAGATCGGCGAGCGGTTTGCAATGGCTGCGACCGGGCTGAAGGCAATCCCGATGTTCCGGCAGCAGAAGCGTGCGCTCGTGCAGCAGATGCGCGGGGATAAGTAATGTGATCAATCAGAAGGAGGCGATCGCGCCTCTTTCTTATGCCATATGATAATTTTTAGGAGGGTATACTTTGGTTCGGAACGATTTAAGAAATATCGCGATCATCGCGCACGTTGACCACGGCAAGACCACGCTCGTCGATGAGATGCTCAAGCAGAGCGGCGCATTCCGCGAGAATCAGTCGGTCACGGAGCGCGTCATGGATTCCAATGACCTTGAGCGCGAGAGAGGCATCACGATTCTTGCGAAGAACACTTCCGTTATGTATAACGGCGTGAAAATCAACATTATCGACACTCCCGGTCACGCGGATTTCTCCGGCGAGGTCGAGCGCGTGCTGAACATGGTGGACGGCGTGCTGCTGCTTGTGGATGCGGCGGAGGGTCCGATGCCGCAAACCCGTTTTGTGCTCTCGAAGGCACTTGAAATGGGACAGAAGATCATCATTGTTGTCAACAAGATCGACCGTCCGGATGCGCGTCTCGATGAGATCGGCGACGAGGTACTGGAGCTCCTGCTCGACCTCGATGCGAATGACGAGCAGCTCGAGAGCCCGGTGCTGTTCTGCTCGGGGCGTGCGGGCACGGCGTCTATCTCACAGTATGAGGCGGGCACCGATCTGAAGCCGCTCTTCGACACGATCCTCAACTACATTGAGCCGCCGCAGGGCGAGCCCGATGAGCCGCTGCAAATGCTTGTTTCTTCGATCGACTACAACGAATATGTCGGCAGAATCGGCATCGGCAGAATCGTTCGCGGCACTGCGACCGTCGGTCAGCAGGTGCAGGTCGGAAACTTCCACAGCGAGGAGAAGCCGGTCAACGCAAAGCTCGTCACACTGCTCCAGATCGAGCAGCTCCAGCGTGTCTCCACGCAGCAGGCGACCGTCGGCGACATCGTCTGGGTCTCCGGCATCGACGGCATCAACATCGGTGACACGATCTGTGCGGCCGGCAGCTATGAGCCGCTGAGCTTCACAAAGATCAGTGAGCCGACCGTCGAAATGACATTCTCCGTCAACGACAGCCCGCTTGCCGGCAGAGAGGGCAAATTTGTCACCTCCCGCCAGCTCCGCGACCGCCTCTATAGGGAGCTGCTGAAGGATGTCTCCCTGCGCGTCTCTGATACGGACAGCACAGATTCCTTCCTTGTTGCAGGCAGAGGCGAAATGCACCTGTCTATCCTCATTGAGAATATGCGCAGAGAGGGCTATGAGCTTG
The DNA here is from genome assembly GCA_016291435.1 of Oscillospiraceae bacterium. GTDB lineage: Bacteria > Bacillota > Clostridia > Oscillospirales > Ruminococcaceae > Firm-04. The sequence goes on along the minus strand of JAEEXH010000014.1, from coordinate 1,316 downwards.
CTGTCTCGCCGCCCCGTGTCCTGATGAAGGAGGAGAACGGCAAGCAGCTTGAGCCGATCGAGCGTCTGGTCATCGACGTCCCGGAGGGGGCTGTCGGCGCTGTGATGGAAAAGCTCGGCGGCAGAAAGGCAGAGCTTCAGGAGATGCACCCGCAGGGCAGCAGAATGCGTCTTGAATTCCTGATTCCGTCCCGCGGTCTCTTCGGCTATAAGAGTGAATTTCTGACCGATACAAAGGGCGAGGGCATCATGTCCTCCGTCTTTGCGGAATATGCGCCGTATAAGGGCGAGATCCCGCGCAGATCCATCGGCTCGCTGATCTCCTATGAGACAGGCGAGGCGGTCACCTACGGCCTTTACAATGCACAGGAGCGCGGCGCACTGTTTATCGGTGCAGGCACACAGGTCTATGAGGGCATGGTTGTCGGCTGCTCTCCGAAGGCAGAGGATATTGTCGTCAATGTCTGCAAGCGCAAGCATCTCACAAATACCCGTGCAAGCGGCTCGGATGACGCGCTGCGTCTCATCCCGCCGAAGGATATGAGCCTGGAGGACTGTCTGGAGTATCTTGCGGAAGACGAGCTGCTGGAGGTCACGCCCGAAAGCCTGCGCATCCGCAAGCGCATTCTCGATAACAGCCTGCGCATGAAGCAGAAATTCAAGAAGGCATAATGCCGCGCTCTCCTTCATAAAACCAAACGGGAGATGATGCTGCATGAAGCTGCCGGAGCTGTGCGGATACCGCAGGGAGCAGACATATTCAGATGGCGGGAAGACCTGTATTCTTTGGCAGGATCGGACGGTAAATGAGGATGCACTTCGGAAAACCGCACGCAGTCTTTGCTGTGCGGAAACCGCGCACAGACAGGAAAATTGCGGAAAACGAAACGAATTTGGCAGAAATGTGCAGAAAAACGGCACGCTTTGTGAAAGCTAAACAAAAAATCAATAAAAATGTATTAGCAAATTGGTGGTCAAAAGCGCCGAACACGCTTGACTTGATCCCCGATTTGTGATAAAATACTCTTGTATCAGGGAATACCATCCCTGCGCCTGTGTGCATTTTCGATTGGTCAGGCTGTCGGACATGCAGCAGGATGACATTTTTAGGTAGCGATGCCGAATCAACTGGCATTGATCTTACACAAAACAGAAAGGATTGAAACACATGAGCACATCTATTTTCAAGAAGTTTGCCGCAGCAGTTTGCGGCGCAGCAACCCTGTTTGCACTGGGCGCAACCGCAATGAGCGCAAGCGCAGATGCAACCGCTGAGATCTCCGTTGAGAAGGTCACCATCAAGATGGATCAGGTCAA
>JAEEXH010000155.1 GCA_016291435.1 Oscillospiraceae bacterium | reverse complement strand
GAATCTTCAAGGGTTTCTCTCTTGGTTGCATTGTTCAATTTTCAAGATGCCTCCGATGTGTTCGCTTCGCTCTCACATCTCTCGAGTTTGCAAGCAAACTCGCTTTTTTCACCGTCCGTTCGACCCCTCGTTTGAGGTGCCTCTCTCGCGGCGACTTGTTTATTATAGCATATTCTCCCTGATTTGTCAAGCGTTTTCTCTGTAAAACCAGGGAGAATTTTTCGCCTCTTTTTTGGTTATTTCGACAGCTTCACAGCAGCCCATCCGCCGCTTTGCTGCACTGTATCAACGGAAAAGCCTGTCTCCCGCATCGAATCAAGCACTTCATCCAGTCTCTCATCAATGATACCGGACAGCAAAAGTGTCGCACCTTCGCGCATAAACCGCATAAACAGGCTTCGCATTGCAATCAGGATATCTGCAACAATATTTGCGCAGACCACATCATATCCGCTGCCGAGCCGTTCAACCAGCACTTCATCTTCCAGTATATCACCGCAGATTGTCTCATATACAGCCGGATCAATCCCGTTTCGGACGGCATTTGTCAGCGCTGCTTCAGCCGCATTCTGCTCAATATCTATCGCAATCACCGATTTTGCTCCCAACAGCATCGCACAGATGGACAAAATACCGCTGCCGCATCCGATATCCAGCACGCGGCTCTCGGGCGTCACACAGGTTTCCAGAAGCGCCAGACAGAGCTTCGTCGTGTCATGCTGACCCGTGCCAAAGCTGGAGCCGGGATCAATCCTCAGAGGCGTTCTGCCCTGCGGCGGTTCCTGCTCAACCCATGTCGGCGAAATCCACATTTTATCGCCTATGCAGAACGGCTGGAAATACTGTTTCCAGTTATTCGCCCAGTCTTCCTCGCAAATTCCTTTGCTCGTGAGGGTGAGCGCGCCGAACCGGGCTGCATCCTCGCGCTTACGGAGCCGTTCGAGCAGCGTGCGAAGCGCCGTCATCTGCTCGGCTCCCTGCGCATTTTCCGGAAGATAGACCGTAACAGTCGGATCTCCCGCTGTCAGTGCCTCTGCGAGACCCTCTTCTAGATAATCCCATCTGCCCGCCTTCCCGGCAAGCAGTTCCTCATAGTCATCCGGGTCGTGGATCAAAAAGCCGCGAAACCCGATGTCTGTCAGCATGGCGCAGAGGATATCAAGCCCCTCCTTCGCCGTTTCAATCGTCGCTTCAGTCCAGTTCACTCCGCATCTCCTCCGAGCGCAAGGATCGCACGGACAGCCGGCTCCAGCCAGTCGCCCTCAAACAGCTCAACCATGCCCTTATCACATGCTGCTGCGAGCTTCGGGTTAATCGGGATCCTGCCAAGCACAGGGAGTCCGTGTGCGGCTGCGATCTCGTCAATCTTACTTTTGCCGAAGATGTTGATACGTTTGCCGCAGTCGGGGCATTCCGCGTAGCTCATGTTCTCAATCAGGCCGAGGATCGGGATATGCATGGTTTCTGCCATCTTCACAGCCTTCTCAACGATCATGGAAACAAGCTCCTGCGGCGTTGCGACGATCAGGATGCCGTCCACAGGGATGCTCTGGAAGACCGTCAGCGGCACATCGCCCGTCCCGGGAGGCATGTCCACGAAGAGGAAATCATCATCGCCCCAGATCACATCCGTCCAGAACTGCTTGACTGCGCCTGCAATGACCGGGCCGCGCCAGATCACGGGATCAGACGGATTTTCAAGCAGCAGATTCACGCTCATAATATCTGTGCCGAGCTTCGAGCGGACAGGATAAATGCCCTGATCATCCGCCTCCGCACGCGACTTGATACCAAACATTTTCGGAATCGAAGGGCCGGTGATATCCGCGTCAAGGATACCCACCGTATGCTCTGTGCGGCGCACAGAGACAGCCGTCAGCGCCGTGACAAGCGATTTGCCGACGCCGCCCTTTCCGCTGACAACAGCGATTACCTTGCCGATCTTGCTCAGTGCATGCGGCTTTTCGTGCATGTCACGCGGTTCACGGCTGGAACATGCCGCACCGCATGAGGAACAATCATGTGTACATTCGCTCATTTTCTGAGTACCTCCTCGTTATGATAAAACCAGTATACCACAAATTCTGCGGAAAGTCAATGCAAAGCAAAACAGGATGATGCATAAGCACCATCCTGTTTGCTGTAGCGTTAGCCAATGTCACTGACCAGTCAGATCTTATTCAGATTGAGCAAGTCAGAGAATTAGTCTTCCTTCTTGCGGAGGACAACTGCTGCGCCTGCTGCTGCAATCAGAGTTGCAACGACAACGCCGACACCTGCATCACCGGTCTGAGAC
>JAEEXH010000086.1 GCA_016291435.1 Oscillospiraceae bacterium | reverse complement strand
CAGACTCCTCTGTCTCAAAATCCCCCGCCCCCGCGGGGGCGGGGGGATTTTGCAATGGGGTCCGGGGGCCGCTGCCCCCGGCGGGAGTTTGAGGGCAGAGCCCTCATTATAAATCCGCCGGAGGCACTTTCCCCGCCAAATACTGATATAACATAATGCCTCTGCGCGCTTTCTTTCACACAGAGGCAAAATGTTCGTCACATATAATATGTGTCTCATTCCTGGATATAATACTGCAAAACAGCCCTGAGCCGCATACGGGCACGGCGCAGTGTCCGCGAGACCGTCGTGATGTCCACGCCGCAGCGTGCCGCGATCTCCCGCATTGTCAGCACCTCACTATAATAAAGGTGCAGATACAGCCGCTGCTTTTCCGTGAGCGCAGTTGCCCACGCATGCCGGACAGCGCGCAGCAGCGGTCTCTGCGACTGCGGATTCAGCTCCGCCTCCTGCGTCAGCCGGAAGATCAGCTCCGGGTCAAAGTCCGGCACGTCTTCCCGCACGCGCCGCGGCGTCTGCCCGCTTATGCCTGCACCTCCATTTCTGCATAGCCCCGGATCTCCCGCATGACGCACTCCAGATCGTCGCGCTCGTCCCGGAGCAGAAGAATGCGCCGCTCCAGATTCTTCTGTGCGCGCACGGATTCCCGCGTGCCCGTCTTCGCCTGCTGCATCTGCCGGAGCGTGCGGCGCAGCTCTGCAAGGCGCGCATTCAGCTTGTCCGCAGCGGCGCGGTATTCGCGGAGCATGTGGGTATAGGGCTGACGGAGCACCCAGTCTGTCTCTGCGGGTGCGGTCTGCACATGTGAAGTATAGTTCATAGTAACCCCTCCTGTGTTTGTCCCAAAATAGCGGCTGCTTCCTATATTTCCATTGTAGCAGATATTTTCGCACTTGTCAAGTATACTTCACATGGATGTGCAGGAACATGCACATCAGAAAAGAATGCGCTTCTTTACCCTTGACAAAACAGGGAATTTATGCTATACTGTATATAGCCTAGTAATTCGATAGACGAACTACTGGAAATCTGCACGGGTTGTTCTGAGATAACACCCGGCAGCTTCCGGGTATTTGAAGGAGGAATCCACATATGATCTATGCAGACAATGCTGCGACAACTGCTGTGGGACGCGCAGCACTCGCTGCGATGCTGCCCTGTCTCATCTCTGATTACGGCAACCCCTCGAGCCTCTATGCCTTCGGGCAGCGCGCAAAGGAAAAGCTCGAAGATGCAAGAGCGCGTGTCGCCGCCTGCCTGAATGCAGACCCGAAGGAAATCACATTCACCTCCGGCGGCAGCGAGGCCGACAATCAGGCGATCCGCTCCGCTGCGGCGCTCGGCGCGAAGAAGGGCAAAAAGCATATTATTTCCACTGCATTCGAGCATCATGCCGTGCTGCACACGCTCGATGCGCTGAAAGAGGAAGGCTTCGAGATCACGCTGCTCGATGTGCACGAAAACGGCATCGTCACAGCGGAGGAGGTCGCTGCGGCGATCCGCCCGGAGACCTGCCTTGTCACAGTTATGTATGCAAACAATGAGATCGGCACGGTGCAGCCGATTGCGGAGATCGGCGCCGTGTGCCGCGAAAAGGGCGTGCTCTTTCACACGGATGCCGTGCAGGCGGCGGGGCATCTGCACATTGATGTGCAGGCACAGAATATCGACATGCTGTCTGTCTCGGGGCACAAGTTCCACGGGCCGAAGGGCGTCGGTTTTCTCTATGCGAAGAAGGGCATCCGTCTCCGGAATGTGATTTACGGCGGCGGACAGGAGCGCGGCAAGCGTGCGGGCACGGAGAATCTTCCGGCGATTGTCGGTATGGCGGCGGCGCTTGAGGATCAGCTTCTGCATCTTGATGAGAACAACGCACGGCTCATCCGCCTGCGTGACCGCCTGATCGCGGGGCTCGCGAAGATTCCGCACAGCATCTTAAACGGCGACCCGGTGAAGCGTCTGCCCTCCAATGTCAGCTTCTGCTTTGAGGCGATCGAGGGCGAGTCGATGCTCCTGCTGCTTGATGACAAGGGCATCTGTGCTTCCTCCGGCAGCGCATGCACCTCCGGCTCGCTCGACCCCAGCCATGTCATCATGGCAATCGGCAGACCGCATGAGGTCGCGCACGGCTCGCTGCGTCTGTCGCTCGGCGAGGATATCACGGAGGAGCAGGTGGATACGATCATCCGCGAGGTCACGGAGGTCGTGGAATATCTGAGAAGTATGTCTCCGATCTGGCGCGCACAGAGCGAAGGCAAAATGGATTATGTATTGAAGTGAGGGAATCATATGGCACTTTACAGTGAAAAGGTGATGGATCATTTCCGCAATCCGCGCAATGTCGGCGTGATCGAGGATGCAGACGGCGTCGGCGAGGTCGGCAATGCAAAATGCGGTGACATCATGAAAATCTACCTGAAAATCGAGGGCGAGCCCGGGCATGAGATCGTCACGGATGTGAAGTTTGAGACATTCGGCTGCGGCAGCGCAATCGCGTCCAGCTCGATGGCAACCGAGCTCATCATGGGCAAGCCGCTCTCTGAGGCACTGACGCTCACGAACCGTGCTGTCACTGAGGCGCTGGACGGGCTCCCCGCACACAAGCTGCACTGCTCTGTGCTTGCGGAGGAGGCGATCAAGGCGGCCGTCAAGGATTATTTTGACAGGAACGGCATCGCCTATGACCCGGAGCTCTTCAAGGAAGGCCCCGAGCCCTCCTGTGCGGTGTGATATGGCAGAGAAGGCATTGATCGCGATGAGCGGCGGCGTGGATTCCGGCGTCGCCGCTTATCTCACGAAACAGCTTGGATATGACTGCATCGGCTGCACGATGAAGCTCTTTGAAAACAGCGATGCCGCAGTCACAGACAGCGGCAAAACCTGCTGCACGCTCGACGATGCAGAGGATGCGCGTGCCGTTGCATACCGGCTCGGCATGCCGCATTATGTGTTCAATTTCAAGGAGGGCTTCCGGCGCGAGGTCATCGACAAATTTGTGCGGTGCTATCAGCGCGGCGAGACACCGAACCCCTGCATCGACTGCAACCGCACGATGAAATTTGCGGGGCTGCTTGCAAGGGCACAGGAGCTGCACTGTGCAAAGATCGTCACGGGGCACTATGCCCGCATCGAGGAGACACCCGAGGGCTTTCTGCTCAAGAAGGCGGCGGATACATCGAAGGATCAGAGCTATGTGCTCTATATGCTGACGCAGGCGCAGCTCGCGCAGATCCTCTTCCCGCTCGGGAATCTCAAAAAGACGCAGGTGCGTGAGATTGCGGAGGAGCAGGGCTTTGTCAACGCCCACAAGCGCGAGTCACAGGACATCTGCTTTGTGCCCGACGGCGACTATGCGCGGGTGATCGAAGCAAACACGGGAATCTGCCCGGAGCCCGGTGAATTTGTGGACACAGCGGGCAATGTCATCGGGCAGCACAGGGGCATCATTCACTATACCGTCGGGCAGCGGCGCGGGCTCGGCATTTCCATCGGAAAATCGGCATATGTGGTCGCGATCGACCCTGTACGCAACCGTGTGGTGATCGGTAACAACGCCGACCTGTTCTCTGATACGGTGCGTGTGCGCGATGTCAACTGGATTGCGGGGAAGCCGCCGGCTGCATCGGTGCGGTGCAGCGCGAAGATCCGATACCGGCACCCGGAGCAGCCGGCAGTGCTGCGCTTTCTCGATGAGACGACCGCAGAGCTGAAATTTGAGACACCGCAGCGCGCTGTGACAGCAGGGCAGGCGGCAGTCTTCTATGACGGGGATGTTGTGCTCGGCGGCGGCACAATCACAGCGTAAAGAACAAACAGCAGAGGGCACGGATATGACACTGTGCCCTCCTTTTATTCTGTGATAACGGGAGCCGGGGACAGCGTTTCCGGCATCTGTCATCGCGCCTGCGATACCGCATGAAACGGCAGGAGCACGGATGTGACACCGTGCTCCTGCCGCTTTGTAAGGAAATGAGATGATAGAAGAAAGCTCATTCAGTCTCCGGGAGCTCCTCGCTCTGGAGTGCGTCATAGTTCACAGAACCCGTGCGCACCTTCACGACCTGCTCAACCGGATAGGTGAAGATCTTGCCGTCGCCGACCTGCCCTGTATACAGCACCTCGCGTGCGGTCTTGATGACCGTTTCCACCGGCACCTTGCAGACGACAATCTCTGCCTTGATCTTCGGATGCAGCGTGGCGCTCATTTTCGCACCGCGATAGTAGTGATTCGATTTCTGGATGCCGCAGCCCATGACATTCGTGACGGTGACGCCGGTGATGCCGATGCGCTCCATCGCGTGAATGAAATGATGCAGCTTCTCCTGATTGAACACGACCGCAACCTTTGTCATCTTCGGCTGTGCCGGATCGGAAGCTGTTTCCGTCACGCTGACAGCCGGGACAGGCTTTGCAGGTGCAGCGACATGCTCGCCGTGCTCAGGGTAGCCTGCCATTGCCGCTTCACCCATTGCAGGGGCAAAGTCCGCATAGGAGCTGACCAGACCGTGCTCTGCGGCGTCCATGCCGAGGATTTCCTCCTGCTCCGAGGCACGCAGACCGATCGTGTGCTTGATCACGAGGAAGACAACTGTCATCGTGACGGCTGTCCATGCAGCGACCGAGACAAAGCCGAGGAGCTGCTTGCCGAGCAGCGCGAAGCCGCCGCCGTAAAAGAGACCGTTCATCGTATCATTGCCGGGTGCGGCTGTTGTTGCAAAGAGACCGACTGCAACCGTGCCCCAGATGCCGTTCATCATGTGGACTGCGACTGCACCGACGGGATCGTCGATGTGCAGCACATAGTCGAGCAGCCAGACGCCGAAGCAGACCAGCAGTCCCGAGACGATGCCGACAATCGAAGCGCCTGCCGCGTCCATCACATCGCAGCCTGCCGTGATGCCGACCAGACCTGCGAGCGATGCGTTCAGGCACATCGACACATCGGGCTTGCCGTATTTCACCCATGTGAAGATCATGCAGGTGACGGTGGCGACTGCCGGAGCGATGGTCGTGGTGACGAAGACCGATGCGAGCTGCCCGGTCGAGGTACATGCGGCGCCGTTGAAGCCGTACCAGCCGAACCAGAGGATGAAGCATCCGAGTGCGCCGAGCGTCAGGTTATGACCGGGGATTGCGTTCGGCTGTGTGCTGCCGTCAGATTTCTTCGTGAACTTGCCGATGCGCGGTCCGAGGATCTTTGCGCCGACCAGTGCGGCGATGCCGCCGACCATGTGGATTGCGCAGGAGCCCGCGAAATCGTGGAAGCCGAGCTGCGCGAGCCAGCCGCCGCCCCAGATCCAGTGTGCTTCGATCGGGTAGACTAGCGCGCTGATGACGCCGGAATAGATGCAGTAGGACAGGAACTTGCAGCGCTCTGCCATCGCGCCGGAAACAATCGTCGCGGCGGTCGCGCAGAAGACCAGATTGAAGACGAAATTCGACCAGTCGAAGTTTTCGTATGCGGTGAACACATCGAAGCCCGGCTTGCCGATCAGCCCGCAGAGATCCTCGCCGAGGAAGAGCCCGAAGCCGATCAGCACGAACATCGGTGTGCCGATGCAGAAATCCATGAGATTTTTCATGATGATATTGGCAGCATTCTTTGCGCGGGTGAAGCCGGTCTCGACCATCGCAAAGCCTGCCTGCATGAAGAACACCAGTGCGGCGCCGATCAGAAACCAGACCGCAAAGATCTCGCTGTCAACCGACTGCAAAATGTCATTTGTCATTGTGATCTCTCCTTTTCTGTGAAACGAAAAAGGGCGCATGTGCTGAGAAAACCGTCAGCATCATGCACCCCGTTGTGCGTTCCGTTGTATTGTTACAAAGCGCTTCATATAAACAGAAAAGGCTGCGAAGTTTGTTCCTTCGCAGCCCCTTTGCTGTTCTGAGTGCATTATAGCACATTGTGAAAGATTTGTCAAGCGGTTTTTGATGATTTGGAAACAAATCTAAAAATAATGGCAGATTGTTTCCGAATTTCTACACTCAGGTCTCGTCGAATTCGCTGACAAGCTGCGAGACCGTCTGCTTCGCGTCGCCGTAGATCATGACGGTGTTGTCATTCGTGAAGAGCGGATTCTCCACGCCGGAGAAGCCTGCGCCCTTGCCGCGCTTTAAGACGAAGACCGTGCGTGCCTCATACGCATTGATGATCGGCATGCCGTAGAGCGGCGAGGATTCGTCGGTCTGCGCAGAGGGGTTGACAACGTCATTTGCACCGATGACAATGGCAACATCGGTGTTCGGCATCTGCGGGTTCATCTCGTCCGCAGTCTTGAGCTGCTCATAGGGGACATTCGCCTCTGCCAGCAGCACATTCATGTGACCGGGCATGCGTCCTGCGACCGGGTGAATCGCAAAGCTGACCTCTGCGCCGTTCTCCTCGAGCTTATCGCAGAGCTCCTTGACGGCATGCTGTGCCTGCGCGACCGCCATGCCGTATCCGGGGATGAACACAACGGAGGATGCCGCCTCAAGGATGAGATAGGCGTCCTCGACGGACATCGACTTCGGCTCCTTGCCGCTGCCTGCCGCGCTCTTCGACTTCGATGCGCCGAAGCTGCCGAACAGCAGGGAATAGAGCGTGCGGTTCATCGCCTTGCACATGATGAGCGTCAGGATGAGACCCGAGGTGCCGACCAGACAGCCGGAGACCACCAGCACGGAGTTGCTGATCGCGAGACCTGCAAATGCCGCTGCAAGACCCGAGAACGCATTGAGCAGGGAGATGATGACGGGCATATCGCCGCCGCCGATCGTGACGACCATCGTGAAGCCGAGGATCAGATATGCCGCGGTGACAAGCGCCATGCCGATGAAGCCGAGCGTCACATTGCTGCCGCTGAAGGCATAGAGACAGACACCTGCAAGACCTGCGATCGCCAGCACTGCGTTGAGCGCATTCTTCGCGGGGATCGTCACGGATTTCCTGAACATCTTGCCCGAGAGCTTGCCCCATGCGACCACAGAGCCCGTGAACGCAATCGCACCGATGGCGACCGTCAGACCGAGCGTGATGCCCTCAAAGGGCTGTGCATCCGCGCCGACTGTGCGGGCATTTGCATACTGCGCCAGTGCGACGAGCAGCGAGGAGAGACCGCCGAAGCCGTTGAACAGTGCAACGAGCTGCGGCATGCCGGTCATTTCAACCTTCTTTGCCCAGACTGCGCCGATGATGCTGCCGACGATGACTGCGCCTGCGATCATCAGATAGCTCATGAGACCCGCGTCCATGACCTGCTTTTCAAAGAGCACGGTGATCACTGCAATCAGCATGCCGACCGCGGAAAGACCGTTGCCCCTGCGTGCGGTGTCTGCCTTGCCGAGCAGCTTGATGCCGCGGATGAACAGCACTGCCGACACCATGTAGAGCACGGTGATGATGACATCTCTCATTTCTTCTTATCCCCCTTCTTCTTGAACATGCCGAGCATGCGGTCTGTGACAAGATAGCCGCCGACCACATTGATTGCAGCAAGCACGATCGCGGCAATGCCGAAGATCATGCCGACGGTGCTGCTCGGTGCGAGCACGGCGACCGCAGTTGCGGACATTGCGCCGACAACCGTAATGCCGGAGATCGCATTTGTGCCCGACATCAGCGGGGTGTGCAGCTGAGAGGGAACCTTCGAGATCAGCTCAACGCCTAAGAAACCGGCGATGACAAATACAAAAATAAGCAGCATGATTTCGCCCATATTATGCCTCCTTGAACCGTTCGTGGATGATCCTGCCGCCCTGCGTCAGCAGACAGCCGCGCATGATCTCATCCTGCATGTTGACCTTGAATTCCTTGGCTTCTTTGTCATAGAAATGCGTGAGGAACGCCGTGAAGTTGCCCGAGAGCATCTTGGAGGCGTCAAACGGCACCTGCCGCTCAAGAAAATCGCCGGACATGATGATGACGCCGTTCTCGGTGACGACCTCCTCAAAGAGCTTCGAGCCCTCGACATTGCCGCCGGTCGAGACAGCCATATCGACAATGACGGAGCCCGGCTGCATGCGGTCGATGACATCCTTTGCGATGAGGCGCGGCGCCTTTCTGCCGAAGACCTTTGCGGTCGTGATGACGATATTGGAGCGCTCGCAGACTTTTGCCTGCGCCTCCTGCTGCTTTTTGATCTGTTCGGGCGTCAGCTCCTTTGCATAGCCCTGATCGGTCTGTCCCATTTCGCCGAGGTCGATCTTGACAAAGCTCGCGCCGAGCGACTTGACCTGCTCCTCAACGACCGGGCGGGTGTCAAACGCATCGACACGCGCACCGAGACGCTTTGCGGTTGCAATCGCCTGGAGGCCTGCCACGCCGACACCGATGATAAACACACGTGCCGGGTTGATCGTGCCGGAGGGCGTCACCATCATCGGCAGAACCTTCGGAAGCCGTGCAGCCGCGTTCAGCACGGCGACATAGCCCGCGAGCGAGGTCTGCGAGGACTGCACATCCATTTTCTGTGCGAGGGTGGTGCGGGGGATCATTTCGAGCGAGACAGCCTGCACGCCGCTTTCGGCGAATTCATGCAGCAGTGCCTTCTCGTTGAACGGGTCGAGGTAGCTCAGGTGCAGGGTATCGGGGCGCAGACCGGCGGCGCTCTGCGGCTTTAGGATCCGCAGCACGATCTCGCTGTCATAGCCCTCCTGCTCCGTGCCGATCAACTCAGCGCCCGCTTTTTCGTAGGCAGCGTCGGAGAAGCCGCTCTTTTCGCCGGCTCCGCGCACGACCTTGCAGGTAAAGCCCATGCCGATGAGCTTTTTGATATCGTCGGGGATCAGCGCGACTCTCGTTTCACGCGGATCCGTCTCCCGACAGACCAGAATCGTTTTCATCTCATACTCCTCTCGTAGACAGCAACAGATACGCCCCTCCTTCTGAAAGGGCGTATCCATCTTATATTATGTTAATCCCAGCATTCTGTATCCTGTGCATATTCGGATGTTTCATGCGGCTGCACCTGCTGTGTGCGCTCCGGCAGTCCGATCTGCATTTCCGGGTGCTGCATCGGGAATCCCGTGAACGGAATGCCCGTCATATCCTGCCCGGTCATTACACGATACCCTGTGCGTTCATCGCCTGAAGCACCTTCTCGAAGCCTGCGATATTCGCACCGGCAACATAGTTGCCCTCCATGCCGTACTTCTTTGCGGCAGCGCTGATGTTCGCGTAGACATTCTCCATGATGCCCTTCAGCTTGGAATCGACCTCCTCGAAGCTCCAGCTCAGACGCTCGCTGTTCTGGGACATTTCGAGTGCGGAGGTTGCGACGCCGCCGCAGTTGGAAGCCTTGCCCGGAATGAACAGGATGCCGTTCTCCTGGAGGAACTTGGTTGCATCCTCGGTGGTCGGCATGTTTGCACCCTCGCAGACTGCGATGCAGCCGTTTGCCTTGAGCTGCTGTGCATCCGCAAGCGTCAGCTCGTTCTGCGTTGCGCAGGGGAGTGCGATATCGCACTTGACCTGCCAGACGCCTCTGCCCTCGTGATACTCGGAGGTCAGGCGTGCATTCTTGTAAGCGGTCAGGCGCTCGCGGCGGACTTCCTTGATCTCCTTCAGGAGCGCGACGTCGATGCCGTCCGGGTCATAGATCCACCCGGTCGAATCGGAGCAGGTGACGACCTTTGCGCCGAGCTGCTGTGCCTTCTCGATCGCATAGATCGCGACATTGCCCGCGCCGGAGACTGCGACGGTCTTGCCCTTGATATCAATGTTATGATCGCGGAGCAGCGCGTCGGTGATGTAGAGCAGACCGTAGCCGGTCGCTTCGGTTCTTGCGAGAGAGCCGCCGTAGGAGAGACCCTTGCCGGTGAGCACGCCCTCAAAGAGCCCGCGCAGCTTCTTATACTGACCGAACATATAGCCGATCTCGCGTGCACCGGTGCCGATGTCGCCTGCCGGGACGTCGGTGTCTGCGCCGATGTACTTGCAGAGCTCAGACATGAAGCTCTGGCAGAAGCTCATGATCTCGCGGTCGGACTTGCCCTTCGGGTCGAAGTCGGAGCCGCCCTTGCCGCCGCCGATCGGGAGACCGGTCAGGGAGTTCTTGAAGATCTGCTCAAAGCCGAGGAACTTGATGATGCCGATATTCACGGACGGGTGCAGTCTGAGACCGCCCTTGTACGGGCCGATTGCGGAATTGAACTGCACGCGGTAGCCGGTGTTGACATGTGCATTGCCCTGATCGTCGATCCACGGCACGCGGAATTTGATCTGGCGCTCGGGATTGACCAGACGCTCGAGCAGCGCGTCTCTGCGGAACTGTGCCTCATTTGCGTCGACGATCACGCGGATCGAATCGAGCACCTCGCGCACTGCCTGATGGAACAGCGGCTCGTCCGGGTTCTTTTCGATGACCTGCGCAATGATTTCGTCTACATAAGACAGCTTTTCCTGTGTTTCCATGTTGATTCCTCCTGAGAAATGGATTAACCTGCCGGACAAACCGGCAAATTGACACAATAACATGATACCGTAAATTTTACGGGAAAGTCAACGAACACTGTCCGTTAAATATCCGACATCCGCCGGCAAATTTCAGAGAGCATGGCGTTTGCCACTTGCGCAGAGCATTCCGGGTTTCGTATAATAACCCCGTATGAAGGGAGTGCTTTGCATGCAGATTTGGGTCATCACATCGGAATTTTCAGCGGGAAACCGCATCTGCGGCTATCTTCGCGAAAACGGCTGCGATCAGGTCGCTGTTCTGCGCTGTCCTCCGGCGGAAAACCGCCTCTCGGAGGACAGCGTGCTTCTGATTTATCAGAAAACGCAGATCACGGAGTGGATCCGCACGGCGGCGCAGCTGCAGCACACGCACGGCTGCCGCGCGATCCTGCTGCTCGATCCGGACAAATATGCACGCTTTCTCGATGCCGGCAGGGCTGCGGACCTGACGCTGCTGCTCATGCCGGTCACATGCAGCATGCTGTCCGAGGCGCTGCATTACAGCCGGCGGTAATCGGACGGGAGCTGTCCGGTGCGGCGCTTGAACACGCGCGTGAAATAATCCGGTGACGAAAACCCGAGCAGCCGGCTGACATCCTGCACGCGGAACTGCCCCGATTCCAGCAGCAGCCGCGCATAGCGGATCTGGAGCTCCTTGTAGAATTCCCCGAAGGTCATGCCGAGCTTTGCCTTGAACCAGCGCCCGAAATAATCGCGGTTGAAGCCGAAATAGTCCGCAGCCAGCTCTACGGTCGCCGCCTGATCCTTCATTCTCAGCAGAAAGTCCTCGAGCTTCGCAAGGATCGGCGTGTTCTGGGGGCTCTGCGGCAGAATGCTCAGTGCATCCGCAAGCGCGGTGCGGTATTCGCTGTCGATCAGCCGTGTGTGGATCATCTCTGCGGCACGGTTCAGCGCGCGAAGCAGGTCTTCGGGCACAACGGGCTCGGCGAGAAAGTCGATCGCACCGAGCAGGAAGCATTCGCGCATCCGCTGGGAGTCGTCGTATTCGCTGATGACGATTGTGGGCATGCGCACGGGAAGATCGTCGGTCAGGCGCAGGAGCCTTGCAGCAAGGAATTCAGGCGCACGGTTGAAGCAGACCAGAATGTCACAGCGGTTTTCGCGCACCAGCGAGACCGCCTCATTGAGGTCTGCGGTGTGCATGCCGACCGTGTAGCCGGAATCCGCCAGCATGGCAGAGAACAGATCGAGCCGCTGTACGGCATATCTGCCCGAATCCGTCACAAGAATCTGCAGCTTCATCACAAAACGCCTCCTCTCCGCAAAAAAATAATAGGGCAGTTCTGCCTTTCCGGCGGAACAGCCCCATTGCTTTCCTACGGTTTCATTCTAGCACGATTGCGGAGGAATGTCAATTCCTTATGCGGTTTTCGTCGGAAATTTACCGGGATATGTCGTTTTTTCTTTTGATGAAGATACGCTAAAAACAGCATCAGACACGGATTTGCGCGCTCCGTGTCTGATGCTGTTTGTAAGGCAATGCGGGCGCAATGGAACACCCTGCATCACCTCCATCTTAGCACAGTGCCGCGCAGTTTGCAAGGCACTGTCTGAAAAATGAAGGGTGAGCGCGGAAATTTCCCGGGTCATGCCGCAGCAGGCAGCATAGGAATCATCGGCGGCTTCTGTCTCCCGTCAGGGACAGGAACGCCGGTTTTCTGCTTTCACGCTTCCGGCGGCTGGAAAAGCTGTCATGAAATCCGCTGATTTTAACTCTCATTGCACCGCGTTTTTCCGTAAATCCGCCGAAGTTTACGGAAATCATGTGATTGCTCTGTGATTTACTTGACAGTGAATATATAAAAGTGTTATAATAATTTGCAAGAAAAAATGATTGGATCGCAGCTTTGCAGCATCACATTCGTTTCGGGAAGAACCGTCCGGGTACAGGGCGGCAGTCAGAATTTGGATGGGAATGAAAATATGAAGGCTTTACTGCAAGTATTCCGGTTCCGCAAGGTCGCGCTGGCGGTCGCAGACTGCTTTATCGTCATTGTTGCGGGGCTGATCGCGAATTTTATCCTGACCCTGATGCAGGACGGCATCGGGCGCACGGAAATGGTGATCTCAGTCGTGATCGGTACAGTCTGCTGCATCGGCGCGCTGACGGTCTTCGGCGCCTACACAAAGCTCTGGCGCTATTTCAACCGGAAGGACTACCTCTCCTGCCTGTACGGCACGGCGGTCGGTCTCGGTCTGGCTTCGCTCTTTGTGTATATCATCCGCGGAGGAATCCCGCTGCGGTATGTCCTGCTGCATATCGTGATCTCGATTATCGGCGTCTGCACGTTCCGCTATCTGTTCAAGTCCGCGTTTATTGAGCTGACCGA
>JAEEXH010000013.1 GCA_016291435.1 Oscillospiraceae bacterium | reverse complement strand
CCTCGGACCGGGCTTGGAACCATACTGTGAAATGCTGGCATCGGAGATCGCTGCCGTCATCAGCCCGGACAATTATGTGCCCTACCGCACGGTGCTGCTGCATGAAAAGCTCGCGTCCAAGTGCAACCTGTTCACAAACGAGCAGCACGGCTATGCCTCGTTCTCAAAGCTGATGAAAGCCAGGAGCTTGCAGGATGTGTTCGATTTCTTTGACCGCATCGGTGCGTCGCAGGCGTTCCGGGAAATGCTTGTAGTCGATTCTCTTTGTTTCAATCAGGACAGACACGCGGGCAATTACGGTGTGCTGTTTGATAATGACACGTTGGAGATCACCGGCATGGCGCCGATCTTCGACCTGAATCTCTCCATGCTGCCGTATGTCTCCATGAAAGACTTTGACAACATCGGCGACAAACTGTTTGAGTATGCGCCGGTTCTCGGCGATGATTTTACCCGTATCGGACAAATGGCGATGAACGATACGCTGCGCGACCGTGTCAAAACAATCTGTGATTTTTCGTTTGCATTCCGCGGCGATGATGTTTTTACGCCGGAGCGCGTCAAGGCAATGGAAGGCATCATCCGCAGACAGGCACAGGCGCTGCTTTCAAGCGAAACGCTCCGTACAAAGGATGTGTTCTTTTCGCAGAATGCCGCTGACGATGAACAGTATCAGGACGAAGTCCGGGCAGCGGTCAAGCGGTTCCACATCTTTGCCGATGCGGTCGATCAGATGGAGCTTGGCAGCAATGTCTTCCAGAGTGACTGCGTTTCATCGGACACCGTGCAGTATATCTTTGAGATGGATGGTTACGAACTGACCGTCGATTTTCTGAAACGGAAGATTCTGATTGCCGATGACCTGCTGCAAGCCGTGACGCCGGACGCGCTGCAAGATGCCGCACCTGCGGTCTATGAGCTGTATGACAAGCTGCTCAGTCTGTTCACAAACATGAACAATTATTGATAGTATACCATTATGCTGCATGTATCCACATAGTAAAACAGCGGGAGCCGGTGTTCCGGTTCCCGCTTTGTTTCTCTGCAAAGTCAAAAAAGCTGCATAAAAGACGATTCAAGCAGTCCAAAACGATGCAAAAAAGCGCGTTTCAACAGTCGAAAATGATGCATACTCATTAATGCGTGTCGTTATATTCAAGTAAATACACGTTTTCTACAAACAGTTCAAGACAAGGCGGCCTTTTGATAGTTGACACATCTGTCATCTTTATAAACCTATAGCGGGGATTGATCCGCTATCGGTTCCATTTTCAAATGCCCATTGCTTTCTTTTGTGAAATATGCTATACTGAATCTAGTGAAAAGCATATTCGGATGAAAGCGGTGAAATCATGGATCTCAAAACAAAACTTCTGTCCTGGAAAAAAGCGTCTGTTACAAAGTCCGAACTCGAACAACTGATGGGACTGCACTCAGATGCCGAACTGTTTCCGCTCGTACAGGAAGCAGTTCGCAACGGGCTTTTGAAGCCGTATCAGAATGCAGGAACAAATGGAAACCTCAAATATCCGATCTGCATGAAGTATCATATCATTCGGGAATCATCTGACCATGCTGCGCTGCTGCCTGAGATTCAAAGGCTGCATCCCGATTTACTGAAAAACGGTTATCTGCATAGGCATCCAAATGCATTCCAAGAGTACCGTGAGGTCATGGAAGCGTTAAGTCGCTGGCTATTTCAGAATCTTACAAAGCCAGTCGCAGTATCCAGAAAAGAGCGGTCCTTCGAGATTTTCGGAAAGGAAAAGACTCTGGATGACGCCGGCGTAAAAAATCTGCTGAAACGGCTGGAGATCAGCGCGGACACGCTCAGATTTTATGATACACCTGCGTACTGTTTCCATGACTACATTCCCAAGCGCAGTGATCAGATGTGTCTGCTGATCTGTGAGAACAAGGATATCTGGTTTAATCTCCGGAAAATGATTTCAGAATATGAACGCAGCATGTTATGGGATATTGTGCTTGACGGTGTGATCTACGGAGAAGGCAACCGCATCTGCGAACCGAACGCACTGACAGAATACACAAGATTCTTAGGTGTAAACGGAGTGAAGTATCTGTACTGGGGCGATATTGACCGCGAGGGACTGAACATCGCTGTGCGTCTTTTCCGGAATAATCCGGAATTGAATATTCAGCCGTTCTGTGCTGCATACATGCAAATGCTGGAGCGTGCAAAGCAGCATCTGATCATGCACAGTGATGATCAGCGTGAACGAATGGAAAACTATACAGCGTTTATGGCCGCTTTTTCTGCAAACGAACAGCTTCAGCTGGCGAATGCAATGGAACAGAATCTGCACATTCCGCAGGAGATCATTTCTTTTGCGCTGCTGCTTGATGAAATGAGGTGACGATATGATCCTTCGGCAGGATATCTCGGAACTGCTCAGCGGATTTGAAAGCCGCATGCGGTTCATTCATATCGCACGAGCCGTTTTCGATTATCCGTATAAAGACCATATTCGGGAGATGATTCCGGACAGAGCCGTTCTGGACAATCTGATTGTCGCGGTGCTGGTATTTATCAAGGAGCGGACGCTCGGTACGCAGCAGAGGTGCACGCTCAGTGATGTGCAGGCATTTCTGGAAAATCTGCTGCCTGTTCTGCCGGAAAACTGCAATCCGGATTGCAAAATACTGGCACGGTATCTGGTCGTAGATGTGCTGCAAAACGGCGGTTTGCCAATGGAATACCTTACTTATATTGATTCAGAAGAACGCTTTGCCATGCGCATCGTCCGGTTGCTTGAAGAAGAAAAAGGCAGCTATCATCTTTCAGATGAGGCTTTTGATTTCCTGTTCCGCTCTAAGGAGATTGAATCAGAGCTGGATTATTCTGTGACACGGTTCCGCCTAAAAGAATACATGAAGCGTGATAATTATACGCAGGCTGTGGAGCAAAGCCGAGAGCTGATCAGCCGGATCCGGAATATGAAAACAAGCATGGAGGATTTTCTGCTTCGCTGCCGGGAGAATCTCGCTGCAATTACATCTGATGCTTATGAATCCGTGATCCAGCGTATCCGGACGCTGCTGAACGACGAAGAAAAGGAACTGACCGAGATCCAGCAGAATGCGCAGGAACGCATGGCACAGCTGGAAACCGCTGTCCAAAGTGGCATGAATGCTGAGGAAACAGTGAAATCACGGCAGGCTCTGCGGGAGATCATTCGCAATATTACGACCACGATCAACGAGCAAAGAAGTCTCATCAACAAACGTTTTCAGCTCTCTGAACAGTATGAGCAGATCCTAAAAGATCATTATGCGATGCAGCATTTTGAACGCATGAACTTTGCAGATGATATTCTTGCACCGCTGCAGCGTATGGGCAATCAGCTCGGAGATGCTGTGAAATTCCTGTTGTTTCCGTTGTGCAGACCGGAACTGCCGAAGCTGTTTAGCGTTGAGAATTACTATGCTGCACAGTCCGCCCTGACGGAAGATGCCGAAGAACGAGGCACATTGATTGATACCCCAGAAGAAGATGCGGAAGCATTGCGGGAACAGGCGCGTAATCAGCTGTTTCTGGATATCATGCGGTCATTGCTCACATATATGCAGGATAAAAGGCAGTTTCTTGTCAGTCAGTATATCGGTTCGCTTTCAGATGCGGAACTGTTCCGGTTCTGTGATGAGAACGCACTGCCGAACGTATTGCTGAAGCTGTTTGAGCTCGGAAAAATCCCCATTGCCATTTGGAAACAGTCCGCAGAGCCGATCCCGGAACCGAAGGGTGAATTTGAACCGGGCTGGTGCCTGAGCAATCTGAATGAGAAACTGCTGCAAATGCAGGAAATACACATTTTGAAGACAGAGCGGGAATGCAGCTTTGCGGTGACACAGTATCAGGTGCAGCGGAAAATCAGCATGACGGATTTTCGTGTGGAGGTGATTTGATTGAAACAGGAAACAGCGTTCCTTTTTTATACACTGATGAAGAAAGACGGCTGGATTGAGCGTTCTGCGGATCCACAGGCGTGGGAAAACTGGCAGGACAGCGAAGTGCAGGCAGAAATGGAAACACTCGGCCAAGAGCTGGGCTTTGAGATGTATCCGGCAGGCGGCAGAGTGTATCTGATTCCGACACAGGACAATGATCTGTTCCTGAAAAACAATCAGGATTACCGAAAGGATATCAGCGCTGATAATGAGGTGAAGCTGCGCGATCTCTATCTGCTGAATTATCTGGCGATCTATCTGCTGTATCTGTTGTTTCACGGTGAAGGCAGCAATGCCAGTTCGCGTGATTTCATCACCAAAGAAGGTTTGATTTCCGAATTCAATCAGCACTGCGAAAGTGTCACAAAAACCGATATCAATGGCAGTGCAGTTCGGGCAGAATACAGTGAAAACTTTTTGCAGCTTGCACATATGTGGCTCAGTAAAATCGAAGGCGAACCATCCAGCCGCAAAATGGCAGAAAAATACGGCTGTATTAACCGTTTGCTGGTCAAATTTCGTGCGGACGGACTTTTTGAAGAGCAGGGTGACGACATTCACCCGACGGATAAGCTGCGTGACCTGATGCCGTATTTTCTTCGCAGAGATCGTGTACGCCCAATTAACGACTGGATAGCGCAGGAACAGAAGGAGGGCTGAATATGCCGCAGATCAGAAGGATCCGCATTGTCAATATCAGTTATAACAACGGAAAACGGCTGATCCCGGATGAACTCTTTGACCTGACGGACGAAACCGGTCGTGCCGGCCTGAATACGCTGATTTCTCTCATCAACGGCGGCGGAAAATCTGTTCTGGTGCAGCTTATGATGCAGCCGGTTCTCCCGCGTGCGCACGCTTCATCCCGAAAAATCGAGGAATTCTTCACACGCTCCGGCGATCACGGCTTTATTCTGTTGGAATGGATGCTGGACAAAAACAGTGACTATCGTCTGCTGACCGGCATTGCAATCGCTGCTGCGGAAACGAGTGATGATTCGCGCGGGCGCAATATCAAGTATTATACTTTCTGTTCGACTTACACGCAGGACAGCGCAAAATTCAGCATCATCAATCTGGAACTGTCGCGGCGGGACGGCAATCGGTTTGTGCCAGCAGAGTTTGATTTCGTCCGGAAGCAGGCGAACAGAAGCAGCGGCGAACTGCAATACTTCTCGGACAGAGAAAGCACTGAATGGAAGGATTTGCTCGAACAATATGGCATTTTGCAGGAGCAGTGGCGAACACTGACCGAAAAACTCAATTCGTCTGAAAACGGCATGACCGGCTATTTTGAAAAGTTCAAAACATCCGATCAGCTGATCGACGCACTGCTGATCCCGACAATCGAGGCGCATCTTTCACAGACAGATTCAGACGGAGAGAGTACGCTCTCAACAATGATGCTCAGATTTCTGAAGCAGTATCGCACCAATGAAAAGCGGGTGCTGGAACGTGATGTCTGCCACAAATTCACGGCTGCGATGACAGACCGTCAGAAAACGGTGCAGGCACTCTGGAATACAGACGATGCGCACCGGCACGCAGTCAGTGATCTGTTTGGATTTCAGGAGGCGCTTGCTGCGGAGATTGCTGTGCTGTCTGCCAAAAAGGATGAACTGACACAAGAGCAGAGTGATGCAGAATCCGCACTGCATCAGATCGGCTGGGAAGAGGCGTCTGAGCGATACTGGAAAGCGAAAGAGGTTGCGGAACAGTCAGCGGAAGCATACAGGCAGGCACAGGAAGATTCAGCGCAGTGTGCGGAATCCATCACAGAGCAAAAACAGGCACAGAGCAGGATGCTGGCGGCGAAATATGCAGAGCGTGTTTCTAAGGCAGAGAATGACGCTGCCGCGATCACCGCGCAGATACAGGAAAAAGAGCAGGATTCTGATGCCAAACAGCTGACAGTTCTCGGCGCAAATGTGCGAAGGATTCTGGAAACAGAACTGCCGGCTCTGCAAGAAACTGTTCAAAAACAGCAACAGGAAGTCACTGCCACAGATACTGCATTGCAGCAGGCGCAGGAACAGCAGAATAAAGCTGAACAGGCTGCACAAAAAGCCATCAGCACTAGCAATCGGGCGGAGGGCGCACTGACGCAGTATCAGCTGGACACGGATAAACAGGTGCAGGATTTGCAGCTCAATATGCAGCGCAATTTCACCGATTGCTATTCTGCTGATAAACTGCAAAAGCTTGCAGATAAAAAGGCAGCAGAACAGAAAAAGCTGGAAGAATCGAAGGCAAAGCTTGCTGCGGAATTGCAGGCAGTCACCGACCGCATTGCGCAGATACCGCAGAAAATCGCAGATCTTCAGATTCAACAGCATGACTGTAACAGTCAGCTTACAATTCTGAAAAGAAAACAAGCGGATTACCTTGAAGCAGAAAAAGCGCTGCGTCAGATTTTTGCGCTGCATAGTCTGGATTTTGCACAGCGGTTCACCCAGACAGCAGTAGATTACCTTAATAGCAAGCTGCGTGAAGCAGAATCAGAACTGCGGCAGGCAGAACGACTTTTGGAACAGAAAACAGAGGAGCTTGCCGCCGCAAATGCTGGTTCACTTCATATTTCGCAGACTGTCCTAAGCTGGCTCGATCAGACCGGCGTACAGTATCAGACCTGCGAAAGCTATCTGCTGAACTGCGAACTGACAGCTGAGCAGATTGCAGAGATTCTACAGGCGTATCCCGCTGCAGCATACGGCATTCTTGTCAATGAACAGGAAAAACAACTTCTTCTTGACGCAGAGCATCCTGATTGGCTACCGGCTGTATTGCCTGTCTTTACGTATGAGGATATGCGTGCAATCATGCAGCAGTCTTATGCGGCTGGTAATCTGCTCGGATACTATGCGCAAGACTATTTTGCAGATCATGACGGATTTATCGGGTTGTTACAAGCTGAGAAGGACGATATTTCGCGGAAGATTGAAAGCATCACAGAACGTATTCAGCGCCTGACCGGCGAATTGCAGGCTGTTTCCGATTTTCAATATGATGAAAACTGGCTTGCACGCAACGGACAGGAAATCAGTGAACAGAATGATCGGATCGACAATATTACACAGCAGCTCGTAAAACTTGAACAGGAAAAGATAGACCTGAGTGAACAACAAAATACTGTTCGCGAGCAAATTGCTGCGGCAGGCAGTGAAATCGACACCCTGACACGGTTTCTGGAGCATTTGCAGGAATTGAAGAAGCGCCTTCTCAGGGAAGAAGAACTGTATAGTCAATTTGAAGCCGCACAAAAAGCTGCTGACGATTGCAGGAAAAAACTGGATGCCGCACAGCAAGCAGCAGAATCCTGCCTTAAGACAAAAGAGAATGCGAAATTCGCTTTGCAGCAAAGTCAAAACCTGCTGACAGAAATGCAGCAGGCGCAGACAGAAGTACAAAATTACAGGGATGAGACGGTCATAGACGATGATTGGCAAAACCTGTATCAGCAATTCCAAAAGCTTTGCGAAACGCAGAATGACAGCATTCAGATGCTGCGCCGGGACTTACAAACAGCACAGGAAAAGAAGAAAGAAGCTCAGACAGAACTCCGCAAAATTGGCTGCCAGCCGGAAGAATATGCGGGCATTGTGTATTCAGAACAGGCGGAAACGGCGATCGCAGGGGAACTGGAACGACTGGAATCATTGCAAATAGAGCTTCACCGAAAGGAAACCTCTTGTGCCCAAGCTGACGGAAAGGCACAGTCCGCATTTGAGCAGGCAGAGACGGGATTGAAGGAATACGGAGAGCCGCTTGCAGCATCGCAGATTATCGGAAATTACAAGGACAGAAGAGGAAAACTAAAGCAGCGGATCGCCGAACTGAAACAGCAAATCAAACAAGCCGAAGACAGACACAAGATGTTTGACAATCTTTTCGGTCGTGCAGAGGATACTCTGCGTAGCATACAGAAACCAGGAACTGTTTCTCGGCTTGTTCTGAAAGCAGATGCCAAACAACAGTGGCGGCAGCTTTGTGAAGCGGAATACAAATTGCAAATTCAGCTTGCGGCGCAGCACCGTGATTTGCTCTATGATCTGCAAAAGCTATTATCTGAATTTGAACACGATGCAGAAGCAAAGGCAATCAGCGTCATGATCGGCCTGATGCATCAGACCAACACGCAGGGTGACCGGTATTATACACTGGATGAGCTGATAACGGAATCCGTCAAAAGCACAGAACTGCGCGCGGCACAGATCGATGCGGAACTGAATGATTTTGACAACACAAAACAGGATCTGGTGCGTCAGTGTGTGCTTCAGGGTCAGCAGATCTATCAGGGCTTGCAGACAATCATGAAAAACTCCCGTATTCAGGCTTACGAAGGAACGCGCAAGGAAATGCTCAAAATGGATCTGCCGAAGGATGTTGACGAAAAGCTGGCAGCCGATGAAATTGCAGCAGAAATCGAACACTCTGCACAGGAGATTGTCCGCAGACTGGAACAGGGAGAAATAACAGAAGCAGAACTGAAACAAAAAGCAGAGGATACTGTCAGCAGCAGGCATCTGCTCCGGAAATACATCCGGAAGGAAAGTATCGAACTACAGGCATATAAGGTCGACGCAAACCGCAGTCATGCAGAATACAGACGCTGGAAGGATATTCCGCGAACCAACTCCGGCGCTGAAAAGTTCCTCGTATACTTTGCCGTGATCGTGCTGCTTATGGACTATTCCAGCAGCGAGGCGGGCATTCGTACAGCTGAGCATACCAGTGTGTTGATTCTGGATAACCCGTTTGCAGTCATCACTTCTGCACACGTTTTGGAGCCGATGTTCAACATGGCAAAGCAATTCAAAATTCAGCTTATCTGTCTCTCCGATATCACGAAATGTGACATCACAAACTGTTTTGATCTGCATATCAAGGCGGCAGTGCGGCAAAATATGCTCTCAGAGATCGGCATTCTATCGCATGATGGCAATGAAAAAATCGAACACGGTTTTTATCGTGCAGCACAATACACTCTGATCTAAAGAAAGCACCGCAGGAATTCAACCATTCCTGCGGTGCTTCTGTTTTCTCCATTTCTGTCATACAACATCAGATTTCTTCAATCCCGATGCCCTTCAAATACTGATAAGTCCCGTCATAGTATTCCGGCAAGCGGGTGCTGTCCTCCCAAAAACCGCTTGGGTTCTTATTCGGATTACCAGTCGGCACGCAGATCACCATACCGGCTCTGGCGCGGGTGAGCAGCACGCGGTACGCATTCAGCATGTATTTCATGCGTTCCTGCTTGCTCTCACTGTTTCCTGTCAGCTCGTTCCATTTCGTATTACCGTTGAACGTGTAGTAGCGCCATTTGCCGTGATCGCAGCGCATATCTGCATCCCAGAGCAGACAAGTGTAGTCCAGTTCCAGTCCCTGCACCTGAATCTCGGTGGCAGCGTCCTCCAGATAATTCGACGATCTGGTATCGGATTTGTCCTCAAGGAACCAGTGAACGGCATTTTCATCACCGGATGGCAGGATATGAACAGCCAGCGGCTTGAATCTCGCGGATTCCTTTGTCACCAGAACGCCGGTACGCTCTGTGCCGCGCACCTTTTCATGCAGCCATCTGCGCGCCGTTGCCATATCGCGTGTCAGCATGATCGGATACTTGTCCTTGATCTCCTGATACAGCGCCGCAGCGGAATCATCAAAGGACAGCAGCGCATGAACGAATGCTGACAGCTTTTCCGCACGATAGGACCGCAGCGAAACAGCCAGATGCAGGCTTTCGGAATAGGTGACATTGGGATTGTCCTTCAGCAGCTCATTCACCTTGCCCTCGGCGTATTCCGCATCAGTCAGCTTCGGCGAGATATACACATTCCAGTGCGGGAACATCTCATTCAGCGCTTTGATCCATTCCGAAATGCCTGCTTCTCCAGTGTTGATCTCCTGACCGCCGCCGACAAGGCAAATGATCGTCGCCCAGTCCTCGCGCTGATCGAGCGACCAGATCAGAAACGCCGCTTCCGACATCGGGAAGTTCGGCACCTTCAGCTTGTTGCCGTATGTGCCGCCGCGTTTCAGATAGTCTGCAAGTCTCTTGTGCGTCCATGATCGCTGCGCCTCGTCGAAGATCGCAACGTGCTCGACTTCTCCGAATCCGGCGTGTTCCATTTTCACGGCCTTTTCCGGATCTATTTCAAGGATGCCGTTCTCAACCGGATTTTTGATCTTTGCAAGCATATTGTCACGGTAACGGTGAATCATCTGAATGGATTTTCCGACCTCGCGGCGAGAATCGGTCTTGTTCTTTTTGATATTCTGCTCGCGGCAGCGTTCATAGTTATCCCTTGCCAGTGCTTCGGTCAGCACCGCGACAAGCGGGCCGTTGCCGGAAAGATACACCGCGCCTTCATCCTCGACCGGCTCATCATGCCCCTGATAGGTCTGCTTGATCGCAACATCCAGACCGACCAGCGTTTTTCCCGCGCCGGGAACGCCCGTCACAAAGCAGATGCTTTTCTTTTGCTGTGCCTTGCTCTCATGGATTACATCCAGAACATAAGCGATCGTCTGGTCAGTATATACCTGATCAGCTTCGTGCCGCGTGATATTCTCGACGGAGTGGCTCTCATACAGTGATCTGGCAGCCTCGATGATCGTCGGTGTCGGAGCATACGGGCTGATGATCCAGCGGCTGTCAATCGGGGGCTCATTCGGAAACTTTTGCAGCACAGAGGATATTACATCAAACAGTCCGGCAGCGCCTGTCACCAGCGGATTCACAACTTTATCGTCATACACAGACATCTGCACGACCGACGATGCGTTCCGATATTTCGTCGCAATCAGAACCGGCGCAATGATATGCTCCTGACTGAATTTATGGAAGTTTTTGAGATCCAGCGCATAGTCCAGAACCTGATCGACGTCCGCTTCCAGAATCTGTGATTCGCCCACCTTGAATTCGAGACAGAAGATGATGCCGCGCAGAAGCAGTACAACGTCAATGCGCTTGCCGAGCCGCGGAATGTCATATTCAAAGATGATCCGGCCGTCAGTGTCCAGCCGGCGCACGAGCTCTCGCATGATCGAGATTTCGCCCTTCCACGCGTCGCGCGTCGTTGTGCGTGCATCGCCGTGGTAATGATCGCACAGCAGTCCGAGGATTGCGTTCTCGTCTTCACGCAGGAAATCCGAAAAGCTGTTATGATACAGGCAGCGCGGGCTTTCGGTCATCGTTCTCATCTCCTTTGTCACGTGTTTACATATAGTGTATCACAATTCGTATTGGAAATCAAGTATGATTCGTAAAAGGAACCGGCAGAGCAACACGCTCTGCCGGTTCTTCTTGTCACTGATTGTTGCTGCCGTCCTCGCTAGAGCCCTTCTGTATCAACGGCTCCTGCTCCAATTGCTCGATTTCGTGATCAATCCAGCTGAAGAGATTCATCCTTAAGACTGAGTAAAACTCGTCAATATATCTTGCGTTCTCTTTCCTGATTGCAGCATCCACACGTTCTGTGTCATATTCCATAACCGTGCGGAATTTTCTCAGAAAATCAAGAGAATGGATACGGTAATCGGAAATAACGCTTTTGGACGGGTAGGTTTCATGCTCCGGATGTACTTCAACCTCGTACTCCTGCGGAAAAGCATCCTGCCAGTTGCGGTAATCATCTTCTGAAATCTGTTCTGTCTTCCACAACTTCCATTTCTCCAGCCATTTTTGCATGGCTTCGCTCAGCACCTCGTTCGTAGAACGGATACCGATGGACTGGCGCAGATCGCGCGTGATATCAGCCTGAATCTCCACTGGAACAATATAGCCGGCTGTTTCCGCTTCAAACAGAATGTGCATGATATCCGCGATACTCTCGATCTTGCGATCATAGAGCGCTGTCACATCAACGCCAAGTGCTGCTGCGATTTCCTGAAGTTTCTCTTCATTCGGCGTGCGCTTGTCTCCTTCATAATGTCGGACGGCAGCATCTGTTATATGGCATTTCGCTCCTAAATCCGATGAAGATATTCCCTTGCGGAGTCGAATCTCGCGTATTTTTGTTCCCGTGGAACGATTTCCGCCATTTTTTTTGGAAAATAACCACTCAAACACAAAAAAACCTCCTATTAGGGCTTGACAAAATAGAAAACAGGTGCTATAATAAAAATACCGATACAGAATTGTTGCGGCAAAACAAGATCGATACAAGGCTGTATTCTTGTGCGCCAACACAATGGATACCACAACACAAAAGGAGGAAAAACAATGAAAAAAGCAAAGCCGCCTGATAAGCACCATGAATGCCTCACGCTGCGCGTAGAGGACTGCGCCAATATCCTTGGCATCAGTCTTTCGTCGGCGTATTCGCTGGTCGAACAGGCATATATCAATCATGCGCCGTTCAAAGTCCTGCGAATCGGAAAGAGCTATCGCATTCTCAAAGCATCGTTCTTCGATTTCGTGGAATGCAGAATAGAAACGCCGGATTCATAAAGGAGGGATTATCATGGATACAGTAAACAATCCGCACACCGACTGTCTGACCGTCGATGTCAAAACCTGTGCGCAGATGCTGGGTTTAGGACTGCGCAGCACTTATCGCCTGGTCGAGCAGTCGTACCGGGAAAAACAGCCGCTGCGGGTCCTGCGCTTCGGGACAACCTACCGGATTGTCACGAAATCTATTCTGACTCTTGTATACGGTAATACAGGAGGCTGATCGAAATGGCCACGATCACATCAAAACAGCGAGCAAACGGTCTGGTATACTATATAGTGTATAACCATACCGAAGAGGACGGAAGCAGAAAACAGAAATGGATCCGCTGTAACTCCCTGCACGATGCCCGTCTGCTGCTACCGGAAATCGAGGATTATGAACACCGGAATCTGATCTATCCGATTCCGCAGGAAAACCAACAATACCGGATTGCAGCCAAGGCGAAAAAAGCCCCCATCGAAATCGGCGCCGGGATCACCGTAAAGCAGCTGATCATGGAATACATGGATCACCGCTGCAAAAACGGATTCTGGGAAGCCGCGACCTGTCAATACAACGAATCGCTCAGCAAAAACTATATCTATCCTTATATCGGGGACTATCTGATTGTTAAGATCCAACCGCGGGATCTGCAACTATTCTACAACGATCTGCCGAATCACGAGGCTGTGCGGCAGCGGAAAATGGATTCTGTCACAAAGATCACCAAACGCACAGTAAGAGAGATTCACAAGATCATCCGTCCCGCTTTTGCCTATGCCGTCAATCTCGGCTATATCAAATTCAATCCGGCGAACGACCTGGAACAGCCGAAGCTGGAAATGAAAAAGCGTGAGCAGTGGACAGAGGAAGAAGTCAAGAAAGCGATCGAACTCTGTGATGACCCCGATCTGCGGCTGATGATGCAGGTAATGTACTGCGCAACAGCCCGCAGCGGGGAGCTGCTCGGTCTGCAATGGAAATGCGTTCATATCTTCGGAAAGGATGCCGAGCATCCGTATATCTACATCGACAAGGAGCTGGCACGCCTCAGCAAGGACAGCATTGATTCGACGGACACCGTCGTATATCTCACTTTCCCGGCGTTCAGTCCGAATCAGGTCACGCGGCTTGTGCTGAAAAAGCCCAAGACGGCATCCAGCGTCCGGAAGGTATATATCCCGTTCTCGCTTGCGGAAAAGCTCCGTCAGCACAAGCAGGCACAGGACGAGCGGCTCTCAATGAGCGACTTTCCGCGCTATGATATGGTCTTCTGCCACGACAACGGCAGACCGATCAGCGATGATACCATGCTGAAACGCTTCAAGCGGCTTTTACAGGAGCACGGGCTCCGTCAGGTGGATCCGTACTCGCTGCGGCATTCCGGCGCAACGACAAAGCTCCGCGCCTCACATGACATCAAGGCGGTGCAGGGCGACATGGGTCACAGCTCGACCGATATGCTGCTCAATGTGTATGCGGATATCGTCGATGAGGAGCGTCAGAAGCTGGCAGCACACATGGAAAGTCAGCTCTTTGCCGACACGGACGACAGCACCAAATGAGCGGGATTGTTAGCGGATGTTAGCGCAAATGATTCATTCTCCCTGCAAAACGGCGGTCATGTTAGCGGATTGCAAACGGTGTCCGGTCGTTCTGCCGGCCAGTTCCCGATCAGAATCAGATCAAAAATCAATTTCGCATTTTATCCATGATATTGAAAAAGCACCGGTGGAAACACGCGAAAATACGCGCATTTCCGCCAGTGCAGAGCGCCCCGGACTGGAGTCGAACCAGCGGCGTTTCGCTTAGGAGGCGAACCCTCTATCCTACTGAGGTACCGGGGCATATTCAAATTTGACTCGGAAAAGGTGGCTCTTCGCTTTATGGGTTAGGAGGCAGCCGCTCTATCCTACTGAGCTATCGGGGCGTATAGGCGTATACTAATATCTGTGCGCATTCGCGCATCCCTATTATACCACATTTTCGCTCCGCGGTCAAGCCCTTCCGGCGCGCCCCCCTGCTTGCATTTCTGTACGGGATGTGTTATAATTGCACTGAATGAGAATGGAGGGATCGGCATGAAACCGGCATCCGCAGAGAGCCGCAGCGTCGTTACGCCGTGCGGGACACTGCAATACACATTTCAGCGAAAGCGCGTCAAGAATCTCAATGCGCGCATCCGCAAAGACGGCAGTGTTGCTGTCTCTGCACCGATGCGCACACCGCTTTCTGCTGTTGAGCAGTTTTTGTGCAGCCGTGCTGCATTTATTTTTGCTGCAAAGGAAAAATATGCAGCACAGGCGTCGAAGCGCACGGTGTTTCGCTGTGAGGACGGCGACTGCTTTCCGATGCTCGGCGGGATGATGCATCTGCGCGTGATCGCCGATTCCGCCGAATCCGCACAGCAGTGCGGCGATACCGTCACACTGCATGTGCGCGACACGGACGATCTTCCGCGCAGGCAAAAGCTCTTTGATGCGTGGATTGACGCACAGTGCCGCACGGTTTTTGCCGAGGTCATGCAGGAGACCGCCGCGCTGTTTTCCGATCTGCCGACACCGGCCGCTTCGCTCCGTATCCGCACGATGGTTTCCCGCTGGGGCACCTGCCACACACAGAAGCATATCATCACAATGAACCGGCGCCTGATCGAAGCGCCGCGCCGCTGTATCCGCTATGTGATGATCCACGAATTCACCCATTTCTTTCATGCAGACCACTCCCCTGCATTTTATGCGCTGATGGAGCAGAAATGCCCCGACTGGCGCGCCTGTAAGGAACTGCTTGAACAAAGTGTGATTCTCTGATACCTGTGAAAGGAGAGATTCTATGCAAGTGACAGTCTGTTCCAGAGATGCTGCCGAAGCACTCATTTCATCAGGACGCTTCCCGCAGAACACCGCCGTGATCAGCTTCTGCGACCCGCCCGACCGTCACGGCGGCGAAGCCTATGCGCCGGTTGATTACAGTGCTGTCTGCGGTGATGTGTGCTATTGCGAGCTGGAGGATCTTGACCGCGATTATCTCCCGGAGCGCGGCTGCACCTACGAGAGCTTCTTCCCGGATGCTGCAAGGCTTGCTGCTTTTGTCTATGCAGTGCACGGTGCCGGAATGGATCTCATCTGTCAGTGCGACTACGGCCAGAGCCGCAGTGCCGGATGTGCCGCCGCGGTTCTGGAGCATTTTGCGCAGCGCGGCATTTCGATTTTTGCGGGATTTGATTATTACCCGAATCAGGTCGTATATCACAAGATGATGGATGCGCTGGCAGCATATAAGCGGCACACCGAAAACGGCATTTTCTTCGGTGCGGATGCTGCACGCATGACGCTGCTGCCGGAGGAACTGCTGCGGAATTATGATCCGGCAGATGCGGATTCTGTCGCGGACACAAGGCTTGCCGCCGTGCAGTATCTGGAAGCGCAGGGGATGCTGCACCGCAGTCTGTACGGGATCATGGGCTGCTTTCTCAGCGGGACGCGGTCGCTGACGGCGGCGCTCCGGGTTGAGTTTCCCCGCGGGCTCTATCTCCCGGGAAAATGGGATCCCGCTGCGGTCTTCACGCGCACACGGTATGCGGGGGAAAAGATCACAGTGACCTACTGGTTTGACCGGATTCGCTTCCGGGATTCACGCGCCTCACTGATGCGGCGGCATCCGCGGAGAAGCAGTGCATACCGGCTGGACACTATGCCGATCCGTTCCTTCGACTTTCTCGGGAAGCTCACCTGGGACTCTGCGCGCAAAATGATCGACGCGGTGCCGTGGATGATTACCAATCTGAAATACATGTGATGATCGGATGCACAAAGCCCGTTTATCACATCCGGCACTGCACATGATAACATAGAGGGCAGAAGGAACAAATCCTTCTGCCCTCTTTGGCTGCGTTCGGTTATGCCTCCTGCCTGTCGAATACCTCCGCTGCCTCTGCCAGCAGCGAAATGATCGGCAGATGCTGCGGACATACGCCCTCGCACTGTCCGCATCCGATGCAGTCGCCCGCTTTTCCGCCGTCTCTGGTCACGCTGCCGTAGAAATTGCGCGGACGCCAGTCCTCGTGATAGAGCCGCATTGTATTGACGGCGCGGAAAATATCGGGAATGCGGATCTGCATGGGACATCCGTCAGTGCAGTAGCGGCAGGCTGTGCAGCCGATCAGCGGCGTATCGAGCATGATTGCGGTCACCTCGCGGATGATGCCGCGCTCCTCCTCGGTGAGCGGCTCAAAATGCGTGAAGGTGCACAGATTATCCTGCATCTGTTCCTCATTCGACATGCCGGAGAGCACGGTCATGACGCCGGGGAGCGATGCCGCAAAGCGCAGTGCCCAGGATGCCGCGGAAGCATCGGGTCTCGCTGCGCGGAACTTCGCTTCGAGCTCCGGCGTAAGGTTTGCGAGATTGCCGCCCTTTACCGGCTCCATAATGATCATCGGGATGCCGCGGCGCTTGAGAATCTCATAGAGCTCGCCCGACCGCACAACGGGATTTTCCCAGTCGGCGTAATTGAGCTGGATCTGCACGAATTCCATCTCCGGATGCAGATCGAGCACCTGCTCCAGCAGCTCGGGGGTGCCGTGGAAGGAGAAACCGAAATGCCGGATCTTCCCCTCTGCTTTTTTCTGCAAGCCCCAGCGGAAGCAGTCGAGCCGCTCATAGGTCTCGTAATTGCTGCCGTCCTCAAGCGAATGCAGCAGATAGTAGTCGAAATAATCGACGCCGGCGCGCTCGCACTGTTCGTTAAAAATGCGGTCGCGGTCTTCTGCGGTCTTCATGCACCAGGCGGGCAGTTTCGTCGCGAGATAAAAACTGTCACGCGGATAGCGCTTCACGACTGCTTCCCTTGCGGCGACCTCGGAGGTGCCGCCGTGATAGACATAAGCG
Organism: Oscillospiraceae bacterium; assembly: GCA_016291435.1. Lineage (GTDB taxonomy): Bacteria > Bacillota > Clostridia > Oscillospirales > Ruminococcaceae > Firm-04. The sequence continues at coordinate 30,007 of JAEEXH010000013.1, read as the reverse complement.
GTGTCGAAATAATTGAGCCCCGCCGCCATATAGGCATCGACCATCTCTGTGACACGCGCCATGTCGATCGCGCCGTCCTTCTGCGGCAGCCGCATGAGCCCGAAGCCGAGCTTCGGCATTTCAGCCGGATGAATCTTTTCCATAAGTATTTCTCCCTTTTTTCATGTGCTGCGATCACGGATTCAGCTTGATATCGTTGATCACATATTCCAGATGGGCTGCGTTTTCGGAGCAGCCGGTATACAGCCAGCTCCCTGTGCGGAAGGCACCGGTCAGGCTGGTGGCACGCAGATAGACTTTTCCGCCGCCGTTCGGGTTGCCGACACCTGTGACAGAGCCGCCCTCGCAGTTGAGATGCAGCTCCGTGTTTTTGATTTCGCAGTCTGCTGTGCCGCCGTTTGTGCCGATACAGACGATGTTTCTGCCGTTCATCTCGGTATTCATCGCGATATTCGTGCCGCGGACTTCCGCCTTTCCGCCGTGCAGCACACCCGCGCCGCAGATTGCAGCACCGGCGCATTTCAGCGTGATTGCGAGATTCTGCATCTCTACGGATGTATCTCCGCGCATCGAGCCCACGCCGACAGCCGCAACCGCCTGAATGCTGATCAGCACGGCGCAGTCGGTGATGCTGACGGACACGCCGCCCTCATAGCTGCCGATGCCGAGCACCTCTGTACCGGAGCCGATGACTTCAATCGCGCCGGACGCCAGACGGATGCTGCCGCCGCTGCCGCCGCCGATGCCGACGATCTTTTCACCGTTCGAGATGACGCGCAGCGTACCGTCCATGTCAATGACGATCTCGCCGAAAGTCTCCTCATAGCTGCTGCCGATGCCGCAGCAGTAAGACGATTCGGCAGTGACGGTCAGTCTGCCTGCACCGGCGAACCGGATCGACGATTCTGCCGGGACGTAAATGCCGCTGCTGCCGCGGAAGCAGCTGTCGCCGTCGCAGTTCAGCCGCACATGTGTGCCCTTGGTCAGTGTCAGGATCGGCGCAGCCTGATTGGATTCGATCTGCACATTGTGCAGTGTGATTTCACAATCCGCGCCTTCCTTGACGCTCATCGTGAGCCGGAAGACTTTGTCCGGCTCGCCGTGTATTGCGACCTTTCCGCCCTCGATGAAGATATCCGTATATTTTTCGGCGGCGAGCCGGCTGAGCTCCAGCGTGTCGCCGTCTGCGGCGCAGCAGACCTTGCGGATCTTGCTCTGTGCCTCCAGGTTGATCTGCTCGATCTCGCTGCGGATATTCTCAGAGATCTCGCTGATCAGCACGGGCTTCGGGCGCGAGACATAATACCCTTGCAGGAGATCGGCGCTCAGCCGGATGACCGTCCGCACCTCCTCAAGTGTCTCAACACCCTCTGCAAGTGCCATGCAGCCGTTTGCGTGGACGAATTCGATGATGCTGGCAACGAGTGCCTGCTTCTTCGGGTCGCTGTCGATGCCGGCGATGAGTGTGCGGTCGAGCTTTAGGTAATCCGGCGCATAGCGCATCAGATTGGAGGTGTTGGAGTAGCCGGTGCCGTAGTCATCGAGCGCGAGCTGCATGCCGGCGCTGCCGAGCCGTTTTTTGATGAAGGCGAGCGCTTCGTCATTGAGCTCTGTGTGCTCGGTCATTTCGATGACGGCCTTCTCGGTCAGCTCGCCGAAATCCGCGAGCAGCGCAGAGAAATCCGCGTCTGTCAGGATCTGCGACGGGATGGAGTTGATGAAGAGCTTGCGGTCATCGAAAAAGCTCTGGTTCTCGCTCAGGGCAGTGAGCGCATTGCGGAGCGTCGCGAGCTCAATGTCATAGAGCCTGCCGCGCTTTTCCGCGAGAGACAGAATCTCCAGCGGACCGTATCCGATGGAAGGATCACTGCGCATGAGAGCTTCGTAGGCGACGATCTCGCCGGTGTGTGCGCTGACAATCGGCTGGAAGTGGTAGACAAAGAGGTTTTCATTGATGAGCCGTGAGAATCTGACAAGGCTCGAATATTCCTCCTTGCGCTGCTCGTATTTCTCGGGATAGAACATGCAGATGCCGTCATTTTTGCCGGATCTGGCTTCATAGAGCGCGAATGCCGCCGCGTGCATTTTGAATGCGGCTGCGGTGCTGCCGGTGCAGATGCCCGCGCAGAGACCAAGCATGCGGTGCGCGCTGAGGACAGTGCCGATGCGGGTGCGGATTGTGCAGGCAGAGACGCGGCTGCGGAGCTCTGCGGCGAATGCCTCCGGGTCCGTGACGGCGGGCGGGAGCAGCAGCCGGAATTCCGTTTCGGAGATGCGGGTCATGCAGGCGCCCTCCGGGAGCGCACCGAAGATCGCATCCGCGGCGCTGAACAGGCAGCTGTCCCGCTCCTCGGCATTGCCCTCTGCGCCCTCGACTGAGAGCATCATGACCGCCGCCTGCGGCTCCTGCACGGCAGCAGCGGCGAATGCCTGCTGCGAGCAGAGCCGGAAATGCAGCTGATCGGGGTGCGCTTCCGCACAGCAGTGCAGGAAACCGGCAGTGCGGTTTTCGCCGGCGTTCAGCAGGCGCACCTCGAAATCGGCAGACTTGCCGCTTGAAAAGGAGATCAACTCCTTGAGGCGCGTGTAATCCGGCTGCACCTGCTTCAGCCCGATGCAGCGTGCGGCATTTTCATCGAGCACGGCACGCTGCACATCATCGAGCAGCACAAAGGCGCCGAGACCGGGCTCCAGTCCGGCGGCGGTTTCCCAGGCTGCGCCGAAGATCTGTTCAAACAGCGCAATATCTGTTTCATCGTTATAAATGTATTTCATCTTTTTGCCCCACTGAAATAAAAACACATATATTATTATAAAGTATTATATCATTGAAACGCCGGAAAGTCAATGCGAAATCCGGCCGAAGTCCTGCAAAATTCCTGCATGCAAAGCATTTTTGTAAAGGTGCATGAAAACGGCGCCCTGTTTTTGCACAGAGCGCCGAAATTCTTTGAATCAGCCGCGGAGCAGCATGCGCTTCAGCAGCGTGAGATCGGCGGCATTCAGCTTTCCGTTTCCGTCCATGTCGGCGGCTTCCGGGTCTGCGACGGTATCTGTGACGCGCAGCAGATACTTTTGCAGCGCGACTGCATCCGCGAGATTGCAGCTGCCGTCCGCGGTCACATCGCCGATGACCTTTTTGAGCTCCGTGCCGTAGAGCTTGATCTCCGCGATATTGCAGCAGTAGACGTCATCTGTGTTGTCGCTGTTCTGCGGTGCGCCGGAAGGCACGGCATAGCGGACATAGCGCGCCTCCTGTCCCTCCAGCCCGACATAGTGCATGCCGAAGCCCGGGACCGTTTCGATCGTGTGGACCTTTGTCCATGTCACGCCGTCCTTTGAGATTTCAAAGTAGCCGTCCTCGCAGCGTGCCTCAAAGCTCTTGCGCGGGCAGAAGCCGATCGCATCGAGCGCATAGAGCCCGCCGAGATCCGCCTGCACATAGCCGTCGCCGACGCCGTCGAAGAAGGTGGTGTTGCTGCCGTCAAATGCTTTTTTTGCATCGTTCGCGGAATTGTTCCACGCCGCAGAGCCCGTGACATTCGAGGAAGCGACGGGAATCTCCGTGAGGTCCGCAAGCATCGAGGGTGCGCCGTAGATCTCGATTTCCGCGATGTTGCAGCAATAGGAGCTGTCCTTGTTGACGCCGTTGTTCGGGGTGCCCTCCGGCACGGCGTAGCGGACATAGCGCCCGGAGACGCTGCCGCCCGTCGGCTTCACGACATGCAGCCCCGAGGAGGGCGAGCCGGAAATCGTGTAGACGGTCGTCCAGTCGGTGCCGTTATCCGAGACCTGGAACATCGCGTCTGCGCAGCGGTATTCATAGCCCGAGCGCGGTGCATAGCCGAAGCCGTTGATCTCATAGACTGCACCGAGATCCGCCTGCACCCAGCCTGCGCTCAGACCGTCGAAGAAGGTGGAGGTGCTGCCGTCGAATGCCTTTGCATAGCCGACGGAGCTGTCGCTATTATAGGAATCGGTGCCGGAGACCGAAACCGGGATGAGCTTTTCGCCGAGCGAGGTGCTGCCGGTGACGCCTTCGAGGATATAGGTGGTGACGGAGTTCGGCGCGAGCGAAACCTTGAGCGCCTTGCCGCTGAGGGCTGCGGTGCCGAGGTCCGCCCAGCTTTCGCTGTTGCTTGTGCGGACGACCTGCGCCTTTGTACCGACGGTATCGAACTGCGAAAGATCGAAGGTGACGTCGCTCGCGCTGCCGGAGGTGTTGTAAGCGACCATGACGAGCTGTCCCTTTTCCTTGTCAAAGGCAGCCATCGTATTGCCGGAGGAATTGAGCATAATCATGCCCGGGCGGATATAGCGGGTATACTGCCCGAAGGCGTAATACTTCTTCGAGAGCACGATCTTGTCCTGGTCGTGGTCTGCGACGGCGACGCCCCAGAAGCCCTTGGTGATATCGGGCATGCCGGAGTCCTTTTTGCCGTTGTAGCCTGCCGCACAGACATGCTTGTCGATGACCTGCCAGAGGATCCATGCGGAAGCGTTGAGATCATTGCAGTCTGTGGTGATGCGCTGTGCCAGCCAGAGACCGGGCGCCATTGCGCCGGCGTTTGTGCCAGCCTCGCCGTTGCCGTCCACTTCGCTCATCCAGAGGTTCTTGCCGGCGTTCAGCGCGACATCCTTGAGCTGGGCGCGCTTGCTCCCGCCGTAGGTATGGGTGTCGATGCGGGTGATCGCAGCCTTTGCTTCGCCGGAGAGGGCGTTGTAGGCGTCGATCTGCGTGTCGATGGAGGTTTCGTCGGTGCCGCAGAGGATGACATCGCTCATGCCGCGCTTTGCCATTGCCTTCTGGAGCTCCGTGATGATCTTCGATTCGGAGCTGCCGATGTCGAAGTGGCAGCCCTCCTGCTTTGCGCTGTTTGCGCCCCAGAAATTCGTGTAGGGCTCATTCATTGCCTCGACGGACTGCACCTTGATGCCCCACTCATCCTGGTAGTGCTTGCAGACCTCGGCGAGATACTCCGCGAAGGCGGTGTAGGAATCATCCTTCAGGTTGTTCTTGCCGGCGTCCGTATTGCCGGTGGAGCAGCCGGACTGACACATGTAGTAAGGCGGCGAATTCGAGAACATCTCAACGATGGCGTCATCGCCTGCCGCTGCAACGCACTTGCGGAGCACATTTCGCTGATTGTAGTCGGCGTTCCAGTCGTAGGTCACATTGCCGTTGTTATAGACCGTGTAGCCCGGCATATTGGAGTCTGTGCGGGTGATGTGGTCATGCGTCGGATTGTCGCCGCCGCCGATGTTGAAGCGCATGATGTTCATGCGGAGACCGTCGTCGCCGTAGAAGGCGTCGGCTGCCTTCTGCGCAAGCGAATCGGAATAGCCGAGACGGTTTGCCCACCAGCAGAGCGAGGTGCCCCAGCCCTCGAAGACGCCGTTGTTGATCGCATAGGTGTCCATCGGCGAGAGCGTGACGGTCTGTGCCGCCTGCGCCGGGAGCGCAGGCGGCGACGCCGCAGAGACAGTCATCGCGGCTGTCAGGAGCGCGGCAAGGATTCTGCGTTTCGGTTTCATTTTGATTTTCCCCCTATTCTCAATCGAACAGTGTTGATTGCCGCTGTGCGGCGTTTCTTTGTCGCAGCCCTGCATAGCGGCAGACTGACTGATTTTATTATACAGTACCGCATCTGAAAAATCAAGCACAATTATAAAAAAATATGTAGAAAGCACATATTTTTCAGTTTATTCATTGCGCGCATCGGCGGCAGCGGACTGTTTCCGCCGGGGATTGCTTGACAATTTTCTTAATTTGTGATAGAATGAAAATGCGGCATTGTTTGCATTTGCGGATCTGCCGCATCCGTTTCCGGAACAAAACAGAATTTGTGAGGTTAGAAATATGTGTGGAATTGTTGGATTTACAGGCACAAAGCAGGCGGCTCCGATCCTGCTGGACGGTCTCTCCAAGCTCGAATACCGCGGCTATGACTCCGCCGGCATCGCAGTCCGCGACGGCGAAAAAGAGACCGAGATCATCAAGGAGAAGGGCAAGCTCAAGGTGCTCCAGGAGATGACTGACTACGGCAAGGCAGTCAAGGGCTGCTGCGGCATCGGGCACACCCGCTGGGCGACCCACGGCGAACCCTCCGCAGTCAATGCGCACCCGCACGCAACCGACGACCAGAATGTCATCGCGGTGCACAACGGTATCATCGAGAACTATCAGGAGCTCCGCGAGAAGCTCATGAAGCACGGCTATACCTTCAAATCGCAGACAGACACCGAGGTTGCCGTCAAGCTGATCGACTACTACTACAAGAAATATTCCGGGCTCCCCGTTGAGTCCATCGCACGCGCAATGGTCCGTATCCGCGGCTCCTATGCGCTCTGCATCATGTTCAAGGATTACCCGGGCGAGATCTACTGCGCCCGCAAGGACAGCCCGATGATCATCGGCATCGCAGACGGCGGCGCCTATGTCGCTTCCGATGTGCCCGCGATTCTCAAGTATACCCGCAATGTCTATTACATCGGCAATATGGAAATCGCGCAGCTCAAGGACGGCGCTGTCAAGTTCTTCACGATCGACAGCGAGGAGATCCAGAAGCCGCTCACCGAGATCAAGTGGGATGCGGAATCTGCCGAAAAGGGCGGATTTGCACACTTTATGATCAAGGAGATCCACGAGCAGCCGAAGGTCATCCGCGATACGATCAATTCCGTTGTCAAGGACGGCATCGTACACTTTGACAGCGTGAGCCTCACCGATGAGGAGATGCAGAACATCGAGCAGGTCTATATCGTTGCCTGCGGCTCTGCTTACCATGTCGGCATGGCGCTGCAATATGTGATCGAGAATCTGACCACGCTGCAGGTGCGCGTTGAGCTCGCATCCGAATTCCGGTACAGAAAGATGACGCTCAACAAGAAGAGCCTTGTCGTCGTCATCAGCCAGTCCGGCGAGACCGCCGATACGCTGGCAGCGCTCCGCGAGGCGAAGGATCAGGGCATCAAGACGCTCGGCATCGTGAATGTCGTCGGCTCCTCCATCGCACGCGAGGCAGACAATGTGTTCTATACGCTTGCAGGCCCCGAGATCTCTGTTGCCACGACCAAGGCATACAGCTGCCAGCTCGTCGCAGGCTATCTGCTCGCAATGCAGTTTGCAAAGGCGAGAAACGAGATCGACGAGGAGAAATATCAGGCACTGCTCGCCGAGATCTATTCGATCCCCGAGAAGATCGAGAAGATCCTCGAGGATGACAAGGAGCGGCTCCAGTGGTATTCCGCGAAGCTCATCAATGTCGGTGATGCGTTCTTCATCGGCAGAGGCATCGACTACGCCATCGGCATGGAGGGCAGCCTGAAGCTCAAGGAGATCAGCTACATCCACTCCGAGGCATATGCCGCGGGCGAGCTGAAGCACGGCCCGATCTCTCTCATTGAGGAGGGCACCATCGTCATCAGTGTTCTCACACAGGATCTGCTCACCGAAAAAACCGTCAGCAACATGGTCGAGGTCAAGAGCCGCGGCGCAAAGCTGATGGCAGTCACCACTGTCGGCAACTATTTCCTGGAGGACACCGCGGAATTCACCTGCTATGTCCCGAAGATCAACCCGCTCTTTGCAGGCAGCCTCTCGGTCATCCCGCTCCAGCTCCTGAGCTACTATGTCTCCATCGGCAAGGGCTTCGATGTCGATAAGCCGCGCAATCTCGCGAAATCCGTGACGGTTGAGTGATCGGAGGGAATGACATGGCAACAGTATTGCTGGCAGGCGGCGCCGGATACATCGGCTCGCACACGGCACTTGAGCTTCTGAACGCAGGCTATGAGGTTGTCGTTGCAGACAATTACGCAAACAGCTCCCCGGAGGCGATCCGCAGAGTGGAGAAGCTCACCGGAAAGCCCGTGAAGCTCTATGAGGCGGATATCCGCGACAACGCAGCGCTCAGACGGATCTTTGCGGAGAACCGCATCGACGCGGTGATCCATTTCGCGGGGCTCAAGGCGGTCGGCGAATCGGTCGCAAAGCCGCTCATGTATTACAGAAACAACATCGACACGACGCTTTCGCTGCTGGAAGAAATGGCGGCAGCGGGCGTGAAGAATATCATTTTCTCCTCAAGCGCGACCGTCTACGGTGAGGCGAATCCCGTACCCTACACGGAGACGATGCCGCGCGGCACCTGCTCGAATCCCTACGGCTGGACGAAATCCATGATGGAGCAGATTTTCGAGGACGCACAGAAGGCAGACCCTGCGCTCTCTGTGATCCTGCTGCGCTATTTCAATCCGATCGGTGCGCATGAGAGCGGCATGATCGGCGAGGATCCGCAGGGCATCCCGAACAACCTGATGCCGTATGTCACACAGGTCGCAGTCGGGCGGAGAGAATGCCTCACGATCTTCGGCAAGGATTACCCGACCCCGGACGGCACCTGCCTGCGCGATTACATCCATGTGGTGGATCTCGCGAAAGGGCATGTCAAGGCGATCGACTATATTTTGCAGCATGACGGTCTGGAGATCTTCAATCTCGGCACGGGTACGCCGTACAGCGTGACGGACATTGTGGAGACCTTCCAGCGCGTGAACGGCGTCGAGGTGAAGCATGTCTACGGCGAACGGCGTGCGGGCGATCTGCCGGCATCCTATGCGAATGCAGACAAGGCGCTCAGGCTGCTTGGCTGGAAGACGGAGAAGACGCTCGATGACATGTGCCGCGATTCCTGGAACTGGCAGCGCCAGAACCCGAACGGGTACAGGGAATAAGCGTTATATTGACACAACAGAAAGCCCGCGGTACAAAAGCGCAGCGCTGATATAAAAGTATTTCGCCCTAGTATTTCTGATGTCCGGTCAGAAATACTAGGGCGTTTTTTCTATTGACAATGCAGTGACGTGGTGCTGTATAGGTATCGCCGCGGCGATGATTTAGAATGAGGGCGCTGCCCTCAAACTCCCGCCGGGGTCAGCGGACCCCGGACCCCGATATTATAGAAGAGAAACCTGCAAAAGCCGCGAGCAGCGGCGTCACCGGTGCACAGTCGAGCACGGAACAGTCATTCGACTTGAGAATAATGCCTGCGGGGGCTCCCCGCGCGCGCTCACAGCTCCACGCCGTTTTTGCGGAGCAGCTCGCGGGCGGTGTCCACAGAATCCACGCCGGTCTTGTTCTTAACAGGCGCAAATTCTTTGTCGCGCTCCACCTCGAACACCAGACAGTCATCCTGTAAGCGTACCATATCCAGCGCCAGCGTCTCGAACTTGTAGGCATTCGGAGACTCCGGCGAAATCATCGCACCGTCGGCATCCATATACGGGATCGCCTTGAACGCACGGTGCAGCGGCAGATGCGCGCCGAGCGTCTGATTGAGCTTGTCCACGCGGAAAAGATAGTTCAGAATCACGCCGTAGTTATAGGCAAGCCTGCCGTCCTCCGTGCGGAGCGTGCGCATCTCCTCGGTCATTTCGTAATACTCAACGATCGAGGGCTTGCCGTCCTCCAGGCAGATCACGCCGACCTTTTCATCCGGCGCCGCCTTCGCAACGACCTTTGCGCCGGAAACGCGCCCGGAGTCGATCACAGCACCGATGAAACAGGGGTCTGCGATCTGCTGGAGCACATTGTCCACAGCGAACACATTGAGCCATTCGATCTTGCTCTTGCGGACAACCTCCAGCATACCGGTCTTTGCCATCGACGCATACCAGCCGCCGTTGCCGTTCGGTGCCGTGCGGATGCTGCATCGGTCGGCGAGCATGAGCTTGCCGTTCCGGTCAAGCGTCGGGAGCTGCTCCTGCATGAAGAACCACACATTGTCGCTGCTGTAACCGAAATAGTTATTCGCCTCAAAAAATTCGCGTGTCTCGCGGTTGTTGTCCGCACTGGTCATGACAAACAGCGGAACAGGCGCATCCGCCTCTTTGGTGACTGTCATCAAATTGCGCATCAGGCACTCAAAGATCGAAAGCTCGCGGTTCACCCCGATATTGAACATGCCCTTCGGCTTCTTGAAGCCGAGACGGCTGCCCTGTCCGCCCGCGAGCAGCACCGCGCCGACCTTCCCCTGCCGGATGGCATCCAGCCCGAGCTGCTTATAATGTGCGCGGTTTTCTGCAATCTGTGAAAGCGTCAGCGCATCAAGCGGCGAAAAAATGCCGCGGATCTCCTCCTCGCCCGTCTCATTGAGCACAGAGAGATCCATCTCCTCGATCTGCGAGACAAGTGACATCTGCTCCTCCGCAGAGAGCGTTTCCATATGCCGCACAAGATGCGACTGATCCAGCATTGTAAGAATTTCAGATACTTTTTTTCTCATTTCCCTCACCTTTTTCGGTCAGACCCGCACACCGCTCCTGCGGCATACGGATGGCTTCACAGGTATATTTATATTATTATATCACATTCTCCGCCGAATTTCAACCCTCGCAGCGTAAAATACGGTGTTTTCGGGCGATTTCAGGCCCAGCACTTCAAAGCATTCCACACAAAGCCGCCTGTTGCCGTCACGCGGATGCCCGGCTTTCACAGATAAATCAGGAACAGTCTGACATTGCAGTGCATACGATACCATAACAAGATGCTGTGAATGGAGGACGCTATGGAAAAACGATCTTCTGAAAATGTGCAGCGCCCCTCATTCCCTGACGGCTGCCCTTTGAAAAATGAATGGAAGCGCTGCTGCACTTTCCGTCACGCCGCCGGCAGGCGGTGCAAGTCCTGTCTCTGCGCATCTGATGATCATGCAGGTGCAATAGCCGCCGGTCATAGCCGCAGAAAATGATACACGCCCGCCGGGGAATTCCCTGACGGGCGTGCAGTATTACCCTGAAAACCCGATCACAGATACACTGCGCCGAGGCGCCTGAGCTCCGCACGGGTCTTGCCGCGCTTTGCCGTATCAAAACGGGTCGCGCAGGCAGCGCCGAGAATGCCGACCTTCGCGCCGGTTTGCAGCGCAGCCTTCGCCGTCGCCGCAAGACTTGCGCATTCGTCGATCCCGCAGAGCAGCACGCGGTCATAGCCGACCTGCTCCATATGTCTGCGGAAATCCTCCGCCATGTATACATCGCTGTAATTCTTGTCGAACACAAGATCGGAAACGATGTCGAGATTTTCATAGAGTGCAGCGCCCTCTGTGCCCTCGATCTGGAAGCCGAAGATGATGTGGTTCGAGGGCGTGTCGGGGTAGATCTGCCGGATGTAAATCACATCGCAGCCCTCCGCGCTGTATGTGCCGATTGCAGCATTCACCGCAGCAGTCAGCGCCTCCGTGTCATAGGTGAATTTCTCCTTGCGCTTTTCCCAGAGCATATCATTCTGCATCTCCAGAACAAGCAGCGCTGTCTTTTCTGCCATATGTCCTCCTGTCCCGCATTCAGTGCTGAATGCGCATGAACTGTTTTTCGATCTGATATTTTGTGAGCAGGAACATGACGGGTCTCCCGTGCGGACAGTGCCGGATCTCCTCACGCTCCCAGACCTGCTCCGCCAGCGACTGAAGCTCCTCCAGAGTCGAATGGTCGCCCGCACGGATCGCCGATTTGCACGCGAGATCGTGGAACATGTCGTCAAGCAGGTGGGCATCCGGCCGGAGCAGCTCCATGCGGCAGTGCGATGCGAGATCAGCGGCAATCTCATCGAGATCGAGCTCTGCGCAGGAGAGCGGCACGCCCGTGAGCTGCACGACCGGCGCTTCTGCAAAATCAAATGTAAATCCGCACTTTTCGAGAGTGTCCTCCATCTCCAGCAGGGCATCGACCTCGTCTGCTGTCAGCAGGACGCGCACGGGCGTCAGAAGGGTCTGCCTGTCCTTGCAGGCGCGTGTGCGGAATTTTTCAAACTGAATGCGCTCATGCGCGGCGTGCTTGTCGATCATGACAAACTGCTCGCCTGCTTCTGCAAGCAGATAATTGTCAAAGAGCTCGCCGATCACGCGGATCGGTGCGCGCCGGATCTCGGAGATCGCTTCATTGCGTTCGATGGGATCCTCGGGGAGCGGCTGCGGCGGCGATTCCGGCTGCGGCGGTGCGGCAGGGCGCTCCGGCTGCGGCGGTGCAGAAGGCTGTGCCGTCAGCGAGGGAAATGCCCTGAGCGCCTCGGAGAACGCCGGATCGGGCGTGTGCTGCGGTGCCGGAACGGGCGGTGCAGCGGGCGGCTCCGGAATGTGCTGCGGCGCTGACTGCGGCTGCGGGATCTCCGTGCGTGACGGTGCTGCGGCAGGCTGCGGTGTCTCCGGTGCTGCGGCATGCGGCAGGGGCGATACGGGCTGCGGCGCGGCGGGCGATACAGGTGCAGCGGGTGCAGCAGACGCCTGCGGCTTTGCAAAGAGCGGCGCCGGTGTATCGGAATCCTGCCCCGCGACCGGCGCATACCAGTCCGTATGGCGGCGCGGCGGCTCCAGGATCGCTGCCGGAGACTGCGGACGCGCCTGCTCCGGGAGCTGGAATTCATAGATCAGGTGATTCTGCGCGAGCGCACCTGTCACGGCAAAATAGACGGCATTGTATACCCTGCGGTCGTCGGAAAAGCGCACCTCGGCTTTGGTCGGGTGCATGTTCACATCGACCGTGCGCGGCGAGAGCATGATGCAGAGCACGCAGACGGGGTATTTGCCGGTCATGATCAGCGTTTTATAGGCTTCCTCGATCGCCTGGATGCAGGTAAACGACCGCACGGAGCGCCCGTTGACGAAAAAGAGCTGATGCGAGCGGTTCGGGCGGGAATAGAGCGGCTTCATGACAAAGCCCTCGACCGTGACGCCGTTGTCCTCATAGTGCACAGGGAGCAGATCGCGGGCGAAATCCTTGCCGAAAATGGCGTAGATCGCGGAATAGAGCGTGCCGTCGCCGGGTGTGACAAATTCCGTTTTGTTCTCACGGATCAGCCGGAAGGAAATCTCCGGGTGCGAGAGCGCGATTTTCTGGAAGATATTGGCAGCGGCATTGCCCTCTGCGGTATCCTTCTTCAGAAAGCCTGCGCGCACGGGCACATTATAAAACAGGTCGCGGACAACGACCGTTGTGCCTTCGGGGCAGCCGCTCTGCTCAAAGGCGACCTCCTCGCCGCCCTCGATGACATAATGCGTGCCGAGCTCTGCGCCCTTCTGCCGCGTCAGAACCTCTGTGCGGGAGACTGCGCAGATGGAGGCCAGCGCCTCGCCGCGGAAGCCGAGCGTGAAGATGCTTTCAAGATCTTCCTTTGATGTGATCTTGCTGGTCGCGTGGCGGAGAAAGGCGGTGCGCACCTGGTCGGGCGCGATGCCGCAGCCGTCATCGGTCACGCGCATATACAGCACGCCGCCGCGCTTGAGCTCTGCGGTGATGCGCTTTGCACCGGCGTCAATGGCATTTTCTGTGATTTCTTTCAGCACGGATGCCGGCCGCTCGATGACCTCACCGGCGGCGATCAGCTCCGCGATATCCTTTGGCAATACCTGAATCTCGGGCATGTACTTCCTCCTGTTTTTTTCTGCGTGTGCTGTGCCGGGATGCGCGGGAAGCACTTTCGACGGTTCTATGCGGGGGCTCACCCCCCACACCCCCGCTGAGGGGATAGCGCGATCCCCTCAGACTCCCCTGTCTCAAAATCCCCCCGCCCCCACGGGGGGATTTTGCAATGGGGTCCGGGGGCCGCTGCCCCCGGCGGGGTTTGGGGCAGCGCCCCAATATAAATCCGCCGAAGGCACTTCTCCCACGCTCCCCGCTCAGCGCTCCTGCTGGTAGCCGTCGATGCGCTCGAAGCCGTCGAGCAGCACATCCTTGCGCTTAAATGCCGCCGCCGTGCCGAGCGCGACACAGGTCAGCGGATCCTCCGCCCTGCGGCACTTCACGCCGAGCTGCCGCGAGAGGAACGGCTCCAGTCCGCCGAGCAGCGCGCCGCCGCCCGTCAGCAGAATGCCGTTCTGGCAGATGTCGCCCACCAGCTCCGGCGGGGTCTCCTCGAGCGTCCGGCGGATCATCTCGATAATCGCTGTGATGTCATCTTCCAGTGCCTCATAGAGCTCTGTCTCGCTCAGATCACACTGCTCCGGCACGCCGCGCGGAATGCTCCGCCCCTTCACCGATGCGATCACGCCTTCTGCGGGATCATAGAGATTGCAGAGCGATTTCTTCACATTCTCCGCGGTCTTCTTGCCGAGCAGGATCTGATATTTATTCTGCACATAGCGGATGATCGACTGATCGAACTGATTGCCCGCAACCTTGATCGAACGCGCCGTGACGATGCCGTTCATCGAGACGACTGCAACATCCGTTGTACCGCCGCCGATGTCCACGACCATATTGCCGACGGGCTTGTTGATCGTGATGCCCGCGCCGATCAGCGCAGCAAGCGGCTCCTGAATGAGATGCACCCTGCGCGAGCCGGTGCTCTGCGCCGCGTCGAGAATTGCGCGCTTCTCGACCTCTGTGATGAGCGAGGGCACACAGATAATAATGCGCGGCTTCACAATCGGATGCCCTGCCGTCGCGAAAATGAACTCGCGGATGAGCGCCTGCGTGAGCACATCATCGGAGATCACGCCGTCCTGCAAAGGGTGCACGACCGCGATATGCGAGGGGGCTCTGCCCTCCATTTTATAGGCTTCCGTGCCGACTGCGACCACGCGCTCCGTCCGCTTGTTGAAGGCGATGACGGAGGGCTCATTGAGCACAACGCCGCGGCTGTTTTTTGTGATGATGATATTTGCCGTTCCGAGATCAATGCCGATATCCATGTTTTATTCCTTTCCTTTGCGGGAGATCAGTTCCATTTCGGTGTATTTGGAATGCGCGGGCTGAAAGCCGAGCTTTTCGTAAATCGGTCTGCCCATTTCCGAGGCGCTGAGCACAATGCGGTCAAGCCCTGCGGCTTCCCCGTCTGCAATGAGCCGCTTCATGAGTGCGGTCGCGATGCCCTGCCCGCGGTATTCCGGGACTGTGTAGACGCCGTAGACCGTGCCGCTCTTTCCGTGCGGGAAGAACGGATTTGCGGGCTTTTCCGTGCAGACAAGGATCACGCAGCCGACTGCTTCGCCCGTGCCCGTTTCTGCGATGTTCACAAAGCAGTCGCGCCCGAGATGCGCTGCAAAATACTCCGGAAGCTGCGCGGCGACCTGCGCCTGCATCTCCGGGGTCATTTCTCCGACATCCTCTGTCAGATATGCGATGCGCAGGCGGCAGACTGCCGGTATATCGGCTGCCGACGCCGCGCGGAATTTCAGTTCAGTGTTCTGCATATATCTCCTTTTACGGTTCTGTTTCCCCGCGCAGACGATATGCCGCAACCGCCGCATAGACCCGCTCTGCGCCCATCTCCCGCAGCAGCGCCGTGCATTTGCGCAGCGTGCTGCCGGTCGTTAAGATGTCATCCACAAGCAGCACATGCTGTCCGCTGAGATCGGCGCCCGTGTGCTGAAAGCGCAGCCTTGCGTAGACCGTGCGGTCCTCTGCGGGGAGATCGTGCTGCCGGAGCGCACCGCCGTGCTCGGTCAGCAGATCGCCGCGTGCGGGGATCCCGAGCGCTTCTGCAAGCGATTTCCCGAGCAGCTCCGCGTGTGCATAGCCCTGTGTGCGGCGGCGCGCCTTTGTCACGGGCACCCATGTCACGCAGGAAAGCGACGCGGGGTCTGTCATTTCCCGCACCGCATCGGCGAGCACCTTTGCCGCGTACCGCCCGAAGCCGCGGTATCCGTCCTTCATTGCGAGCACGCCGCGTCTTGCGATGCCCTGATACGCAAATGCCGCCGCGCTCCCGTCCCAGGGGATCTCCGCATCCCTGTGCGTCTTTTCCCATGCGTCATTTCTGACGCGCAGTGCATCCAGCGCTGTGATGCAGCCTTCGCAGATCAGCGCATCATAAGGGATCCGCACACCGCAGCAGTCACAGCGGTTCGGATAGAGCAGATCGAGCAGCCTCAGGCGGAGCCGCTGCATATTTCTCACGGGCATTGCCTTATTCCTCTCTGCGCCGGAGCGTCCGCAGATACGCCTTCTGCTCCGGCGTGATGCGGAAGCTCTCGACCGCCTTCTGAATCGTCTTGTTGTGTACCGGGAGCGGCAGGCGGCATCCCGTGAGATACCCGATCACCGCGTCATATTGCTTTGCGAGCGCCGTCGCGAAATACCACGCCTGCATCATCTGCACATAGTATTCCTCCGAGCGGAGCGCCGCGACCCATTCCGCGTATTCCGGCTGAAAGCGGTCATCGAGAAAATACCGCATCAGCATCCCGGCGGCAAAGCGCACGGTATAGGTGTGCGGCGATTGCAGCCAGCGGCGGATTTCCGGCAGAAGATCGTCTGTGTGCTTTGCAAAGACCTTCGGCGAAAACTGATCGCAGGTCGCCCAGTTGTCGATATAGGGCAAAAAGCGCTCGGTCTCCGCAAGGCATGTGTCAAAATCCCGCAGCTCCGAGACAAGGAATGCATGCAGCTGATCCTCGTCAAAATAAGTATGCGGGAGCATATGCAGAAATGCGCTGTGATCCTCCTTGCTGAGCGATTTTGCGAGCTTACGGAGTGCGGGCGTCCGCACGCCGATGAGTGTTTCGGGGGTGCGCGTCGGCAGGAGCTTTGCCTGAAAGGCGGCATATTCTGCATCGCGCATCGCAAAGAGCGCCCCGCGGATCTCCTCTGCGGTCATGTTGCATCCTCCTCCGCGCCCGGGAGCATCGGCGTCTTCTCCGGGAGATTTGCGCGGATCATCTCGCGGAGACATGTGAAGCGGAGCGTGCGCTCGTGATTCTGCACCATCAGACGCACCTTTGCGGGCGAGCCGATGATGATGAGCAGCTTTTTCGCGCGCGTCACTGCCGTGTATAATAGACTGCGGTAGCTGAGGCGGTCGTTGCCCTCGGGGAGCACCAGAATCACCGCCTCAAACTCGCTGCCCTGGCTTTTATGTACCGTGACCGCATAGGCGAGCTCAAGCTGGTCAAGCTGTGCCTCCTGATAGGTCACCGTGCGTCCGTCGAAATCGACGCGCATTGTTTTCCGTGCGCGGTCAACGGAGACCACCGTGCCCATATCGCCGTTAAAGATGCCCGCGCCGCGTTCGCCGTCGCGTGTCCACTCCATCTCATACTGATTCTGGATCTGCATGACCTTGTCGCCTGCGCGGAAGGTGTAGAGCAGATTCTTGAGAACGGGCTTGCCGTATTCCGGCGGATTGACAGTTTCCTGTAACATGCGGTTCAGCTCGGTGATGCCGACAATGCCCTTTCTGGTCGGCGAAATCACCTGAATATCATTGACAGGATCGAAGTGATAGGCAGCGGGGAGACGGCGGCTGTATAAATCGCGCAGGAGCTCTGCCGCCTGCTGTGCATCGCGGCGGTCGAAGAAGAAGAAATCGCCGGTTTTCTCCGAGAGATCGGGCATCTCTCCGTTCACGATCGCATGGGCGCTGCGCACGATGCAGCTTTCCTGCGCCTGCCGGAAGATCTCCGTCAGCTGCACAACGGGCAGGCGCTCCGATCGGATCAGCGTGTGCAGGATCTGTCCTGCGCCGACAGACGGGAGCTGGTCCTCGTCGCCGACGAGCACCACGCGGCAGGAGAGCCGCAGGGCGCGGAGCAGTCCCTCGAAAAGCAGCGTATCGACCATCGAAACCTCGTCGATGATCACGACATCCGCACGCAGGGGATTCTGCTCATTGTGCTGGAAGGTGAGGCGGCCGTCCTCATCGTAATCGGTGCCGAGCAGGCGGTGGACGGTCTTTGCCTCGCAGCCCGTGAGCTCGGTCATGCGCTTGGCGGCTCTGCCGGTCGGCGCCGCGAGCAGAACGGTGCTGCCCGCCTGCTTGCAGAGATGGATGACCGCATTGAGCGTTGTCGTTTTGCCGGTGCCGGGGCCGCCCGTCAGCACCATGATGCCGCGGGAGAAGGCGCAGGCAATCGCCTGCTTCTGACGCTCTGCATAGGTCGTGCCGGTCTCTGCTTCCTCGCGCCGGATGGCATTCGTGCAGTCGAAATCCTCGGGGGGCGAAAAGGCGAGCATTGCCGCGATGCGCCCCGCGATGAAATCCTCCGCACGGTAATATTCTTCAAGATACACATATTCCTTGCCCTCAACGGGGTAAGAAAACAGAAGCTGCTCCTCAAGCGCCGTCTGATAAACCTTCAGAATGTCGGTCTCGCTCACGCCGAGCACCTGATTGCAGATATGCAGGAATTCCGCAAACGGCAGGCAGGTATGCCCCTCCAGCGCAGCGTTTTCCATGACCCAGCGGAAGCCCGCCGCAAGCCGCTGCGGGGCATTTTTCGGGAGACCGAGTTTCCCGGCGATCTGCTCCGCCTTGCGGAATTCCAGCTCCATGCCCGCGCCGCAGAGCCGGTAGGGATTCTCACGGATGAGCTCCCATGCCGCGACGCCGTACCGCCGGTAGGCACGCATCGCGACCGATGCCGGCACGCCGAACTCCGCGAGCTTGCCCATCAGCGCACGCAGCCCGAAGATCTCCTGTGCAGCGGCGCCGATCTCCTCGCATTTCTGCGGCGAGATGCCCTTGATCCGCAGGAGCTTCTCCGGCTCTTTCTCGATCACCTGCAAGGTGAATTCGCCGAACTCCGCGACGATCCGCTTGGCAAGCGCCTTGCCGATCCCGCGGATGACGCCGCTTGCGAGATAGCGCTCGATATTGACAACAGAGGAAGGAAGTGCCCGCACGCAGCTCTCCGCCCGGAACTGTTCACCGAAGCGCGGGTGCATGACAAAGCTGCCGGTCAGCTCCAGCTCCTCACCCTCTTCGATCTGCCCGAGCTCACCGACGACCGTGACCATCATGTCCTCGGTCTCCAGGTCGGCGACGACATACCCGGTATTCTCGTTGAAGAACAGCACCTCATCGACGGTGCCGCGCAGGGAATGCACAGGATTTTGCTGCGGCATGGGATCCCTCCTTTCTCATTTCATGGCATACACTTCTATTATACTGCTTTTTTCGCCGGAATGCAACTGATTCTGCAAATTTCGGTCAGGAACGCCGCAGCCTGTGCCGATACGCCTCGGACGCTCTGTGCTTCTTGCACAATCGGTGTTGACATTTCTGCCGATTTATGGTATAATATAGAAAACCTAACACGCAAGGAGGTCAAAAACCATGAAACGAACTCTGATGCTCGCTGCCCTGCTTGCAGGCACGGTGCTGCTCACCGGATGCGGCGGGAGCTCTGCCCCGGAACCCGTATCGACGGACGCACCGCCTGCCTCGGAAGCTGCTGCTCCGGAGACCGATGCCCCCGCGAAAACGGAGACAGCCGCGTCATCGGATGATGTGCTCGCGCCGCTGTACGGCTACTGGGAGCTGCTCGACACCAAAGAGGACGGCGTGCATCTCGCCGTAACGGATCAGTGGGCATTCAGCGATGACGGCACCTGCATCTTCCTCCGGAATGCCAGAGCCGGGGAACTTGATACCTACACATATGATGCGGACACAAATACGATCACAGTGAAAACGCCCTCGGAGACAATTCTGCTGAAATACTATAATCTGCTCGGCACCCCCTCGCTCTACATGACCGATGAAAACGGCGAAGGAACCTTTGAATACACACAGGTCAAAGCGTTCACCGCGATCCCGGAGGAGGATTTTGAGCGCGAGATGCGCGAGAACAACTTTGTGGCAGACCCCGATACATTTATCGCGCAGCGGCAGGCGTATATAGCGGATCAGCAGGCGCATGTGCCGTTTGAAAAGCTGCAGCTCAGCACAATCCTGCTTGCGGAAGACAATTCGGAGATCAGTGCGTTTCCTGAGCAGGAACAGATCGAGCTCCTCCCGAACGGAGAATATCGTTTTCTGCGCAATAAAGTGCAGATTCTCGGCGGATACTGGATGTATCTCTGCACAGAAGACGGTTACTGCTATCTGCGCACAGTTTCCGGAAGGACAGCGAACGGAGAGGAAATGCTGTATAAAGAAAATGATACCAGCCTGGTGGGAATCAATGTGTACGATGAAAACGATACACTGATCAGAACCTACGGCTATATCCCGGTAGATTCATTTTCGTCGATCCCGATGCCGGAGTTTCAGGAGAAATATAAAAGCGTGTATGAGGACGGTGAGAAGATGTGGAGCTATTTTGAAGACGCCGCCATCAGTTTCAACGGGCAGGAAGCCTGGGATGCACTCTGGTAATTACAGCAAAACGGCAGCCGAAACAAACCGGCTGCCGTTCTTTTTTACATATACATGCCGAGGATCTCTCCGATATAGAGCCTGTGCGCCGCATCGCCCGCATAGAAGGCGGAGGCGATCTCCTGCGGCAGCGCCTTCGGGTCGATGTCTGCGGAGAACTGCTTTTTGCAGACCATGACCATCTTTGCTTCCTCGAAGCTCACGCCGCCGCCGATCTTGACCGGATGCAGCCCGGTCTCCGCAATTTTGTCGCAATCCCTGCCGGAATGCGACCCGCAGAAGGCGAGTGCCTTGCGCTGTGTCTGCGCGAAGAAGCTGAGCGTGAAGGTATCCTGCGCCTCCATGAAGCCGAAGGTGTGGCGGGAATGCCGCACATAGCAGGTGACGCTCGGCTTGTTCCAGAGCACGCCCATCTGCCCCCAGGAGCAGGTCATCGTGTTGAAGCCCTGTTCCTTCGTGCCTGCCGTGAGCAGGAACCAGTCCTTGCCGACCGCCTCAAAGGGGTTGCCGACCCATGCCTCGGGTGCTACCTGAATCAGTGACATATGTGTTTCCTCCTGTGATATGTTTTTTATATGCAGCGGGGCGCGCCCGCATGCGTGTCCGCTTACTGCTGATTTTGCAGGCGGAGCTTATCCGTAATCAGCGCAATAAACTCCGAATTTGTCGGCTTGCCCTTGCTCGTGTTGACGGTATAGCCGAAAAATGCGTTCAGCGTGTCGAGGTTGCCGCGATCCCAGGCAATCTCAATGGCATGCCGGATCGCACGCTCGACCCGCGAGGGTGTCGTCGAAAATTCCGCCGCGACTCTGGGGTAAAGCTGCCGCGTGACGCTCTCAAGCAGCGCAGGATCGCGATAGGCGCTGAGGATTGCGCAGCGCAGATAATGATAGCCCTTGATATGCGCCGGAACGCCGAGCTGATGAATAATATCGGTGATCGTGATTGCAAGATCCTGCCCCTGCCGCGTCGTGATCGCACTGAGCGGCTGCTTCTGCGTCAGAAGGGCGATGCGCTCGCCGAGCACCTTGAGGTCAAAGGGCTTGAGCATGAAATATGCCGCGCCGTTCTCCATCACCTGCTGCTCGACAAAGCTGTTGTCATAAGACGAGGTGACGATGAAAGCAGGCCGCTTGCCTGCGCCGGCACCCGCCTTCTTCATCAGCTCAATCGCATCCATATGCGGCAGTGCCGCGTCCACGACCACAACATCCGGCGTATCATTCCGTATGGATTCCAGCACGGTGTTGCCGTTTTTCGGTCTTGTGTATGCATACATCCCCTGTGCACGAAGCACACTGGCGCAGGACACGCCGTATTCCGCTGTGTCGTCGCCGATCAGAACCTTGACTTGCTTTTGCATGGTTCTACCTCCTTTTGCTTTCTGCTTCCATTTTATCACGCAGAAACCGGAAAAGCAAGAGCGAAGAAAGGCGAAGAACAGGTCTTTTTGTCGGGAGATGACGCTTTTCGGCGATAACCGTAAAACATGCGCATCTGCGTATATTTTGCATCATTTGCGCAGAGAAAAAAAGAGAAATCGGACGGATCCTGTCGGCGATTGTCGAGTCAGCGGGGGTTTTTGTCGCCGAGAATGCTCGGTGCGGGTGCATTCTCTTTTGCGCGCTTCGCCTCGCGCTTTGCCTGCCGCTTCACGGCTGCGTCATAGGAGAGAAAGCGCGTCAGCGTCAGCAGCAGCAGCAGGATGAGCGTGACCGCATTCGGCACACAGGCATTCCGCCAGACGGCAGCCGCGGTGACGCCGAAGCTCTTTTCCGTCACACCGCTCCAGCCGTTTGTCTCAGCGATCTGCATGGCGCGCAGCAGAATGCCGAGCATCGGGACATAGCAGACGGCGCCGAGGATTGCGGCGACGAGATCCGCCTTGCAGAAATAGAGAATCACGGCGGCGGTCATGCCGGCCGCGAGGGCAATCGTCCAGCCGCCGAACGCGGCAAAGGGCGCGCCGTAGTGGTCTGCATTCAGAAGCCAGCCGTAAGCGGCGCCGCCGTTCATGAGCCATGTGAAGATGAGCAGGCTGAGCACCAGCGCAATGCTGCCGAGAACCCGGAGCATGCGCCGTGCCGGCGATGCAGTTTTTTTCATATGATAGCCTTTCGATTCATGATCAGTTTATCGTTATATTTTTCCGCATCCGCTTCCGAAAAACGGCAGTTTTCTGCGCAAAAGCATGCGTATCAGCGCATTCTGGCGCAATGCGGAAGAAAACCTGTTTGCATTTCGCTGTGTGACGGCCGCGATTTCTGCACATACTGTCTCTGTGCGGGAAAAAACCGCAGAGAGGAAGATTTTTCATGACAGATTCGCAAAGAAATCACAGGGGCAGATGGCGTTCCCGCTTTGCGGCATGCTGCATGGCGCTGCTGTTCGGACTGGGCGGCGCTGTGCGCTATTACGCAAAACAGATGCCCGATCACTTCTACGCGGAGAATGATGCGCCGGTCTCCGTGTCAGCCGCACTCCCGCTGACGGTCTCCCCGGCCAAGGGCAATGCGGCAGAGCTCCGGCTCTTCGGCGTCATCCCCGTCAAGCAGGTCACACGGACAACCGTCCCCGCAAAGGCGGTCTATCTCGGCGGCGCACCCTTCGGCATCCGCATGCTGATGGCAGGCGCGATGGTCGTTTCGCTCGCCGATGTGCCAACGGGCGCAGGGAACCTCTGCCCCGCGGCACGCGCCGGCATTGAGGTCGGTGATGTGATCCGTTCGGTGAACGGCGTCCCCGTCACGGACAATGCCGCGATCCAGCAGACAGTCGCTGCATCGGAGGGCAAGCCGGTCACGGTGTCGCTGACGCGGGACAGCACCGCGCTGACGCTCGTCGTGCAGCCGGTTTTGTCCTCTGTCACGCACCGCTGGCAGACCGGCATGTGGGTGCGTGACAGCACCGCAGGCATCGGCACCGTCACTTATTATACGCTGTCTGAGACCGGCGCCGCGGGCTTTGCGGGGCTCGGGCATGCCGTCTGCGATGCCGACACCGGCGAACAGATCCCGCTCGGCTCCGGCGATGTGATCCCCGTGCGCGTCACGGAGGTCATCCCGGGCACTGCCGGAAAACCCGGCGAGCTGCGCGGGATCTTCGACCCGGAGCGGAGCATCGGCACGCTGCTGGCCAACACCGCATGCGGCATTTTCGGCAGCCTGGATGCACTCCCGCCGGATGCACAGCCGGTGAAGGTCGCCTACAGCCAGGATATCCGCCGCGGCGAAGCGTATCTTTACACCACGCTGCACGGCGAGACGCCTTCGGCATACACGGTCGAGATCGAGGAGCTGCGCCGCAATGACACCGCGCTCCGCGATCTGGTCATCCGAGTGACAGATGAAACGCTCCTCGCTGAGACGGGCGGCATCGTGCAGGGGATGAGCGGCAGTCCGATCATGCAGGACGGGAAACTCGTCGGCGCCGTCACACATGTGTTTGTGAAGGATCCGACCAGAGGATACGGCATTTTTGCCGAGCATATGCAAAGCGCGTGTGCGGGATAAAGAGCACATCCGCTCAAAGAAAAAGGGGCGTTTCCTCGCGAAACGCCCCGCTTTTACGGTGATCCGTCCAGACGGCGATCATCCCGTCTGTTTGCCGGCAGCTCTATGTCAAACCTCTCATCTCCGCATGCAGGCCGCTCAGCGCGTTCAGGACGCTGCGGACACATACGCCGCTGCCTTTCCTCAGGATGCTGCTGCTGCGTTTTGCAGCAAAGCGATCAAAGCTCAGCGGCTCTCGTCGCTGAAGCCGCTGTCAACGAGCTCAACCAGAGCTGCGACTGCCTGCTCTTCGTCAGTGCCGTCTGCGATAATGCGGATCGCGGTGCCGCCGACGATACCCAGAGAAAGGATACCCAGCAGGCTCTTCGCGTTCACGCGGCGCTCCTCCTTCTCGATCCAGATTGCGGAACGGAACTCGTTCGCCTTCTGAATGAAGAAGGTAGCAGGGCGTGCATGCAGCCCGACCTGATTCTGAACCATGACATCTTTAATACACATAATGACTTTCTCTCCTTTGTAAATTCATAAACCCGGTACATTGATTGCAGTTTGGATTCGTGTTGTCCGCAGGACCTGCCACACGCAGGGAAAAGAACCCGATAGAACCGACCGCTGCCCGTTGCTGCCGCGATGCCTGACCAGCGCCGCAATCCGCAATCCAATACACGCGGTAAACGCTTTGCGTTCTATACAGCATGTATAAGACAGCGTGTTTCACCCGGCAGAGTCTCCATTTCTACCTCTGCGGAACCACACTATCATTATACAGATATTTTGCCGGTTCGTCAATGTATTTTCTACACAAAAGGGGGGAGTTTGGCGAATTTTCTACGCAATGCAAGATTCCGGCGAGAGAAATCCCCATCTGTTTAGGCAGAATCACGAACCAACACTGTTGAAAACCTTTGTTCAAGTCGGCAGTTTTCAACATAGTATTTTGTATAATTCCACAATAAGGACTCCGACTATTCTCCCTTTGTCCATTTTGCCCAAAGATCCGGGCGCCGGGTCCGGGTGATTTCCGCGCTCTGTGCGGCGCGCCACTGTTCAATCTTTTTGTGATGTCCGCTGAGAAGCACCGGCGGGACGGCCTCTCCTTCCCATACCTCCGGGCGCGTATACTGCGGGTATTCAAGGAGACCGGCATAGTGGCTCTCCTCCTCGAACGCCTCCGCTGCTGGCAGCACGCCGTCCAGCATCCGCGCAACGGCATCCGTCAGGATGAGCGCCGGCAGCTCTCCGCCGGTCACAACATAGTCGCCGATGGAGATCTCGTCATCGCAGATGCGGTCGAGCACACGCTGATCGACGCCCTCGTAGTGCCCGCAGAGCAGAAAGAGCCGCGGCTTCTCCGCAAGCTCCCGCACAATCTGCTGCGTCAGCGGTCTGCCCTTCGGTGACATATATATTGTATACATCGGGAGCCCGGATTGTGCAGCCACATCCTTCCAGCAGTCATAGATCGGCTGCGCCTGCATGACGAGCCCCATGCCGCCGCCGAACGGTGCGTCATCGACACGGTGATGCTTGTTCAGCGTATAGGAGCGGATCTGGTGGCAGTTGACGGTGAGAGCACCCTTGGCGCGTGCCCTGCCGATGATGCTCTCCGAAAGCACCGCCTCGCACATCTCCGGGAACAGCGTTGCGATCTCAATCCGCATCGTCAAACAGTCCTTTCAGCGGGCGGATCGTGATGGTATCCGTCTCAAAATCCTGTGCGATCACGACATCCGGGATCACCGGCGCAAGCAGCGTCTTCCCCTCCGGCGTCTCGATCTCATAGACATCGTTCGCGCCGGTCTGGAGCACATCGCGCAGCCTGCCGTAGACCTTGCCGGTGTCGGCATCTTTGACGGTCATGCCGATCAGATCCTGAATGAAGAAGGTGCCCTCCTCGAGCTCCACATCGTCGCGGTCCATGTAAAGGACGGCGTTGCGCAGCGCGTTTGCCTGATCGGGGTTATCGACGCCCCGGAACTTCACGAGCGCCATATTTTTCTGCACGCTTGCCCGCTCGATCTCCATCGGGATATGCGTTTTGCCGCGGTAGAGCGTTTCAAATTCGCAGAGGAATTCGGCGGAATCGCACCAGGGCATGACCTTGACGACGCCGCCGAGCCCGTGGATATTGACAATCTTGCCGATCTCAAGAAATTGCTTTTTCATATTGTTTCTCCGAAATACAGTGCGTGAGAAATCGGGACGGTTGGCATTCGATCGCCGCCCCTCCCGATTTCATAACGAGCTTTATGAACGGTGCTTTTTGAGGAATCTCTCGATGCGGACTGCCGCTTCCGTCAGATGCTTGAGCGAATACGCATACGAGATGCGGATATTGTTTTTTCCGCACTCGCCGAACGCAGAACCCGGCACAACCGCGACGCGCTCCTCATGCAGCAGCGTCTCGCAGAAGGTCTCGCTGTCCATGCCGGTCGATTCGATGCTCGGGAACAGATAGAATGCGCCCTGCGCCTCGAAACATCGGAGCCCCATTTCATCAAAGCGCTCCAGCAGGAAGCGGCGGCGGTGATCGTATTCCTCGATCATATGCGCGACCTCAGCGTCACAGTGACGCAGCGCCTCGATCGCGGCGCGCTGACTGATCATCGGCGCACACATGATCGCATACTGATGGATCTTTCTCGCCTGCTCGATGATCGGCGCGGGGGCTGCCATCCAGCCAAGCCGCCAGCCGGTCATCGCAAAGGTCTTCGAGAAGCCGTTGACGACGATTGTGCGCTCGCGCATCCCCTCGAATTCCGCGATGGAGCAGTGCTTGGTGCCGTAGGTCATCGCGCAGTAGATCTCATCGGAGAGCACGAAAATATCCTTATCGCGCAGGATCCCGACCAGCGGCTCATAATCCTCTCTGCGCATGATCGCGCCGGTCGGGTTGTTCGGGTAAGAGAGCATGATCAGCTTGGTTTTCGGCGTGATCGCAGCGCGGAGCTCCTCGGCGGTCAGGCGGAAGTTGTTTTCCTCCTTTGTCGGGAGCGAGACAGGGATGCCGTCCGCCATGCGCACAAGCGGTGCATAGCAGACAAAGCTCGGCTCGCAGATCAGCACCTCGTCGCCGGGATTGATCAGCGTGCGGAAGGTCAGATCGACTGCCTCCGAGCCGCCGATGGTGACGAGGATCTCATTCTCCGGGCAATAGGGCAGATTGAACCGCCGCTCCATGTAATGTGCGATCTCCTCGCGGAGCTGCATCATGCCGGAATTCGGGCCGTAGAAGATCGACTGCCGCTCAAGCGTGGAGATTGCGGCAGAGCGGATCGGCCACGGGGTACGGAAATCCGGCTCTCCGACGCCGAGCGAGATCACATTGTCCATCGTTTCGGCGAGGTCAAAATATTTGCGGATGGGGGAGGGCGCAATATCCTGTGCGCGCTTCGACATCAGCTCCTGATAGTTCACAGATAGACACCTCTTTCGTCATCGGGCTCCTCTAAAATGAAGATGCCCTTTTCCTTGTAGCGCTTCAGCACAAAATGCGTCCGGGTCGAGAGCACGCCGTCGAGCGTTGCAAGACGCTGTGCGACAAAGCCTGCGATATCGCGCAGACCCGTGCCGCTGATTGTGATGCCGAGATCGTAGCCGCCGGACATGAGCGTCACGGACTCAACCTCCTCGAAATTCGCGATGATGCGTGCGAGCTCATCAAAGCCGCAGTCGGGCTGCGGGGTGACCTTCAGCTCAATATAGGCAGAGACGGCGTCGCGGTCGGCGAGCTCCTCGTCGAGGATGACGCTGTATCCGCGGATGACGCCGGCATGCTCGAGATCGGCGATCTCCGCGGCGACCTCCTGCTCCGTCTTTCCGAGCATCGCGGCAAGCTCCGCATTGGAGAGCCGCGCATTCTGTTTCAGCAGTGCAAGCAATTCTTTCATGACTGATTGTTCCTTTCTGTATTTATCATAAGACCGTGCAAAGCGGCAGACTGCATCCTGCTGCTGCCGCCTGTGCGGTCAGATGTATCTTATTCCGTTACGGCGAGACCGGGCAGATCTTAAAGCGGGAGACAGCGCCCATCGTGTAGCCGACTGCGCGCACGGCACGGTATACTTCGCTCCCCTCCGGCGCCAGCTTGACCTCTGTGCAGAGCAGTGCATAGAGCAGCTCAAACTGCGGGATCGTGTGCGGGAGGCTGCCGCCCGTGCGGGTGCTGTTGATGCGCTTCCGCATCTTCATGACCGTGTCGTCCGTGATCTGCTCCATCAGCATATAGGTCAGCGCACGGTCACGCCTGTCCGGCGATTTCGGGACGCAGCGGAAGAACATCGGCTGCGCATCCCATGTGATGCGGAGCGAGAAGGGATCCGGCATGGATGCCATACCCTCGCCGAAGATCGCCGCCGCACAGAGTGCGCGGTGCGAGATCAGCGGATTGTTCGCCGTCATGACAAATTCCGCAAGCAGATCCCACGGCGGCAGGATCCGCTGCGAGACCGTGGAATAGCCCGTTTGCAGGCTGTTCCAGATGCGGGTCGTGTCTGTGATGAATTCCGGCACCATCGCGGCTCACTTCTTCTTGTCGAGCTTCTCAAGCTGCTCTAAGAGGAAGCCTGCAACGGTGCGCTCGAGCTTCCTCTTTCTGCCGCTCTCGGTCGTCGGGATGCCGGTGACCTTTGCGATCTTGCGCTTCAGCTTCGTTGTCGGAGACTGCTTCCGCCTGCGTCTGGGGCGCGGCGGAGGCGGCGGGGGCGGATAGCCGTAGCCATAGGGCGGGGGCGGAGGCGGCGGTGCGCCGTAGGGACCTCTGTCCATATCCTCGGGCGGCATAGCCGGGTTCTTGCGTACAGGCATGCGGATCGCTCCTTTCAGATCAAATATTCAGTACGGTACGGTTCATTCCTCCGCTTCAAAGACAACGCTTCCGCCGACAATCGTCTTCATGACTCTGCCCTTCAGCGTCATGCCCTTGAACACGGTATTATGCGATTTGGAGTGCAGCTTTTCAGGATCGACGACCCATTCCCGGTCGGTATCGACAAGGATGAGGTCGGCTCTCTGCCCCGCTTCGAGCGTGCGTGCGGGAAGATGCAGCAGTCTGCGCGGGTTTGCGCTCATCAGCCGGACGATGTCGCTGAGCGTGAGCTTTCCGGTGTGATAGAACGCGGTGAGCGTTGCAGCGAGAGAAGTCTCCAGCCCGACAACGCCGTTTGGCGCTTTTTCAAAGACCGCCTTTTCCTCGGCGGTGTGCGGCGCGTGATCGGTGATGATGCAGTCCACGGTGCCGTCTAAAATGCCCTCGATGACCGCCTGTTTGTCGTCCTCGGTGCGAAGCGGCGGATTCATGCGGTAATCGGCATCGCGCTGCATGAGCAGCTCCTCGGTCAGCATGAAATAATGCGGTGCGGTCTCGCAGCTCACATTGCCGCCGGCTGCCTTTGCCCTGCGAACGGCGTCGATGCTGCCGCGGGTCGAGACATGGCAGATGTGGAGCTGTGCACCGGTTCTCAGCGCGCAGCGAAGGTCGCGCTCCGTGACCGAATCCTCGGAGGCACGGTCCATGCCCCTGACGCCGAGCGCCTCGGAGACTCTGCCCTTGTTGATGATGCCGCCGTCAATGATCGCGAGATCCTCACAGTGCGACACGACCGGGAGCCCTGCCGCCTTCGCCTTCACGAGTGCGGCTTCCATCATCTCCGCAGTCGGGACAGGTCTGCCGTCATCGGAAAGCGCCGTGACGCCCGCAGCTTTCAGCGCCTCGTAATCCGCGAGCTGTTCGCCTTTGAGACCGAGCGTCAGTGTGCCGGTCTGGTGCACATCCACAGCCTCCGCTTCGGCGCGCTTCAGAAGATCGCGCACAAGCGCCGGGTCATCCATCGGCGGGGTTGTGTTCGGCATGCAGAGCACGCCTGTGACGCCGCCTGCGAGCGCTGCCGCGCAGCCCGTGTGCAGATCCTCCTTGTGGGTCTGCCCGGGATCGCGGAAGTGCACATGCATATCAAAGAGGCCGGGCATCGCGGTGAGCCCTGTGCCGTTAATCACGCAGTCTGCGTGCTGCTTCAGCCCGCAGCCGACGGAGACAATTTCCCCGTCTGCAAGCAGCAGGTCGCCGGCGCGTTCGCCGAGACTGTCTGCGATGCGGACATTTCGGATGAGCAGGCTTTTTGCTGTCATCGGTATCAGCTCCTTATCTTTCTCTTTCGTTTCAGAAAAGTGTTCCTGTGATAAATCAGAGTTTACCGAGGGGAGCACTTTCGATGGTTCTATGTGGGGGCGCCGCCCCCACACCCCTGCTGAGGGGATAGCGATCCCCTCAGACTCCCCTGTCTCAAAATCCCCCCGCCCCCGCGGGGGCGGGGGGATTTTGCAACGGGGTCCGGGGGCCGCTGCCCCCGGCGGGAGTTTGAGGGCAGAGCCCTCATTATAAATCCGCCGGAGGCACTTCTCC
>JAEEXH010000085.1 GCA_016291435.1 Oscillospiraceae bacterium | reverse complement strand
ACTGACCGATGAAGAAAAAGCTCTCGGCGAGGTAAGCATTGACGAAACATTCAAGTTTGACGAAGCCAACGCAGTTCTCCCTGAGGGCGTGACCTTCGAGGGTGCAACGCTTTCGCTGAAGTCCGAGACTACGCTTTCGCTTTATTTCAATGGACTCCCTGAGAATACAGAGTTCACCTGCGACGGCAGGACCGTTGAGACTGCAAAGAACGGCGAGTATGTTGTTGCCCGTATCAGAGGCATCAAGGCAAACGAGCTGGAGAACAACTTCACTGTGAAATTTAAGGGCGGCAGCGTGACATACAATGCAATGACTTATTGCTACAATGTCCTGAACAGCGACACTGATGATGCGGCATTGGAGAAGGTATGCTGTGCGCTGTATCTGTACGCACAGGCTGCAATCGAATATTCTGAATAAGAGGTGAAAATTTATGGACAAGGAAAAATATATCGCACCTGATATGGAGATCGTGGAGTTCGAGGCGGAGGATGTTATCACTACAAGCCTTGAAGACGACGAGACCAAAAAGTACGGACCGTAATGAGAACATCGGCGGGCAGCAATGCTGTCCGCCGATGTCTTTTGAGAATTGCTGCCTTCCGGCGAAGAGCGCCCCGCCCGGGGCGCTCCTCTCATGCTTTCCGACTCAGTTTAAGTTGATTCCCCATGTCCCGCGTCCAGCACAATGACCGGCGGCGCTTCTGTCCCCGCGGTCGGGATCGAGGGTTCTGCCCTGCGGTGTGAGAAAACATAGCTGCCCGTGATGCAGAATGCCGTCAGCGCGAGCAGCATTCCTGCGCGGCGAAGGATTTGTTTCATGCTCTTGTTCATCTGTGCCACCTCAAAATGAAGATTTGGTACAGATGTATGCGTATGCGGGAGGGAATATGCAGGTGATACGGAAAACTCTTTCACAGCGGACCATATGAGATCAATGGGCTTTGTTATCATGTCAAAACGATTACGGGGATACCGTTTCGTGTTGTTTTTGAGAGCGGAAGGAGATAAAAGGAATGCCCGGCGAGAGCCGGGCAGGTCATTATACTGTGAGCGAAGAATTACTGATCGGCAAATCATCATTGGAATACCATCCCGCCATCAGCTTAACATACCAGATCATCATTCAGTAGCAGCATGGGAGCGCATCTATCTGGAAGAAGATGCGGAGGGACTGCGAATCGAACGCAGAGGGCGAAAGTCAACAGGACGGACGCCGAAGCTGGAGAAGAAGGTTGAAGAGAATCTGATTATGGACAACCATTGTCCTTTTGCGCATCAGTTCTCCGAGAAAATCGCATACATCGGAAAGCGTCTGCCAACCTCAGCGATGTCATTGGGTGTCGTTTTGTCAGTGATATACTGTTGAACACATTGCTGGAACATTTCTTCGGAGACTTTCGCTTCATTGATCCAATATCCGATCTTTGATTTGTCGTCAGTGACAGCATAGGTTGTATCTCCCAGGCGTACCACTTCGGTCCACTGAGTACCGGTCAGTTCATATACAACATGAGAGAAAAATCCTTGACTGCCTCCATAAGTATATATATTTCGACAATTATTTATGGTTGAACAAACACCATATAATCCGTATAGATTATCAATCAGAACAACTTTTCCGTCTGCGAATGTATATAACCATAAATCTGCATAATGTGCTGTTCCGCTAGATATAAACAGTTCAGGAATATTATCTCCGCTGACGTCAACCAGATCGAATGCATAGCCGACAACTGGATCAACAACCTGTGTGTGATAATCCCTGTCATTGGGGTGAGATACAATTGCATTGTAAATGCCCATTGAATATCCTTCTCCCCACGTTTCATATGTTGTATTCGGATCCGGCATAAACGGCACTTCGGCAGGATCATAATTCACCACGACGGGCTTTGGCTCGATCACAGGCATTGTCTCCGCAGGCTGGGTCGCTGCGGGTGCCTGCGTCTGAACAGGCGCCTCTGTCTGCGGCGGCGGAGCCTGTGTCTGCGGCACAGAATGCGCGGGCGCTTCCGTGACGGTCACAATGCTGACTGAGGTGACGATCGACTGTGATGCCGCAGCCGTGCTTGCAGTGGTCGGCTCTGTAAGTGCGGAGAACAATGCATTTTCTGTGCGCATTGCTGTAGTGGTATCTGCCGGTGCGGCGGTTGTGTTTGCGGCGGGTCTCGTTGTTGTGTCAGCCGCTGATGTATCGTGCTCCAGAACGGTGCGTACAGCGCTGTCCTCTCTGTTCTGCTCCGAAAAATGCTTTCCCAGCAGCAGACCGCCGCCGCCCAGGAGAAGTATGCCCAATACACACGCAGCAGGTAGGAGAAATTTTGGCTTTCCGCCTGCGGAGACCGGCGGTGCAGATACCGGGAATGCAGGCGGTGCGCTGTACGGTGCAGACGCAGAAGCCAGTTCCGGTTCAGCGTCCTGCATAGGCAATTCTTCATGGCGCACAGGCATCGGTTCAGCATTGCCCACAGGCAGTGTTTCATGGTGTGTGGGGTTCGGCTCAGCATCGTTTACAGGCACTTCTTCCGGGAGCGCAGGCTTCAATGCAGCATCGGGCGCAGGCGTCTCCTGCGGAGCGGGGACAGACGGTGTCTGCTTCTCCGCCCACGGGTTTTCGTTATCGGATGTGCCCCATCCACTTGGCAGATCATGCATAATCTGATGCCCCCTTTCTGTTTCAGAACTGCGCAAGCAGCTCTTGATATGTCATCCGCGGGATTTTCTTGTAGTCACTGTTGTCCGTAATCTGAAAGCCGTATTGTGCAAGACCGTTCATCAGAGCCGTATGGCACTGCGGCGTTTCGCCGTAAAATGTGCTGACATATTCGCCGCTTTCGGCAAATTTCGTATTGTTCAGAAAGAGCACCCAGTCTGCATACCATTTCTGCGTGGACTGCTCCTGTTCATAGCTGATGCCGATATCCAGTTCCTTGTTGTTCGGTAAATCATAATAGCCCTGCACGCTGGTATAAGAATATTCACAGCGCCAGTAGAAATAATGATTGCCGCCCGTCCCGGTTACATCGAACAGCTTGGCCTCATCGACGGATTTGTAATATCCGAACTGCGTTCTGCGGATCGCACCGTCATTTCCGCGAGAATAAATGACAAAATTCATGTCCATGGTATTCAGCATGATCAGCTCCTGTGTGCCGTCATGATCGCAGTCGAAATAATAGCCCTCTGCCCAGGTTTCGTATTCATTTTGCAGAACAGCACGGTACTGCTCAGTGAGCGTGTCAGCGGGGCAGCGGTCTGCACCGTCTGTACCGGCGCGGAAGTCTGCGGCTCGGCAGATGCGGCAGGCATCGTTGTTGTATGCACTGTCATCTGTGTATCCAAGATTGCAGCATTCTCAGCAGAAGAGGATGCTGTGTCTGTTTTCTGTGCTTCAGATGAAGCTGTGCTTTTTTCTGCTGACCGCGTTTCCGGGCGTTCGGATGAGAAATATTTTCCGGCTAGGATGCCGCCGCCGAGCAGAACGATACACGCTGCGGCACCGAGCAGTCCTGCTGCAAAATGCATACCTGTTTTCGATGCCGGGGGCGCGCTGTATACACCCGGAACGGGCGGCGGCGTTTGCTGCGGATATGCCGTTCTGTACGGGATTTGTTCCGGCGGTTTCTGCAAAGGAAGCGGCGCAGGCATTACATCCGCATCGGGAACTATCTGTGCATAAGAATCCGCATCCTCTGCGTCATATGCTTCCTCTTGCATAACTGGCACTTCGTCAGCTTCATCCTGCACAGGGATTTCATCACATTTCTCATCTGATAATACATTCTCTTCCCAGGACGCCTCCTCTGTCATCGCAGCGGGGGCGTCTGTGCTTTTTTCTGCCCACGGGTCATCGTGCTTCTGCTTCCACGGGTCATCGCTTTCGGGGCTGCCCCATCCTTTCGGTAAATTGTTCATAGCGTCTCCGTTCTTTTACGAGTAAAAATCAAGATATGTGCTGTCGACCCAGCCGTAATAGTCACCGTCATCAGCATCATATAGTTCATACCATCGGACGCCTTTGGAATCAAGATACCAATAGGCTACAATATGCCAGCCATTTTGTAAATCATCTCTTTCCAGCTCTATCGGTACATCATGTGCAACATATAATGCTGTATAACCATTTACTGTTCTTGCACCATGTGTATTGATCTGACCGTATCGCTCACAGAGATCAGCATGATTATAAGCAGGAATAGTATGATCAGGACTCGTAAACTCATTGCTCCACTGACTGTAAAGTCTGTTTCCATTCACGCTCTTAAATGCCCGAACTTTGCAGTGACTAGTAACCGTCATGCTTCCCCCTTTTTCAACATATTTCAGGGAGTATACTTCAAATGTGTTCGTGGTATCGCTGACTTCACCCCATGGCATCGAATAATAAATTGATAATTCATAGCCGCTTGCACCGGGAACAGAATCCCATGAATAAACTACATAGGAACATTCATTCGGACCTTCGTAGTTCAAACACTTTGGATTCTTGGGAATAGATAATGTCTCCTGCGTAGTAGCGACAGTTGATGAAGTTGTTGTCGTAGTAGCGGTAGTAGAAGATGTTGTAGTTGATGTTGTGGCGGCCACAGTGGTGGTGGCCACAGTGGTGACTGTCGTCTCAGAGGCGGTTGTTGTATCAGATGCAGCAGTCGTGTCCGGGCGGACTTCGGCTGTGCTGCCCGCAGACGGATTATCCTTTTTCACGGAGAAGAAATATTTGCCTGCGAAGAATCCACAGCCGAGGATTGCAATGCCTGCGACCGCACAGAGCACGGGCACGAGCGCATTCGTTTTCGGGGCAGCCTGTGCAGGGATCTGCACAGGGGCGGGACGGTTCTGCGGAAGCGGCTGCTGCGGCGGATTTGTGCCGGGCTGTGCATTGCCCCACGGTGAATTGTCTTCGGGTGTTCCCCATCCGTTCGGTGTATCGCTCATGGCTTATCTCCTACTTTCTTTATTGACCCTCAAGAAGATCTTCTCTGATATAGCCGAATTGTCCGTTGTATTTGACAGAATACCAGCCGTTTTCATGCGCCCAGCATTCAACCTGTGCACCGTTCGGAACAAGTGCCAGTGATTTGCTGTTGACACTGGGACTGCTGCGCAGATTGACAGACTGCCCGGTCGATGTGGAAACGAACATCGGCCATGCGCCGGAAGGTCCTTCAAAATCAATTATCAGCAGATCGCGCCGGACAAATCCTGTGTTTCCGCCGTAGCTGATAAAAATCCACCCATTGCTTTCGCCCAGCGCGGTAACAGCCGTTCCGTACGGAATCAGGAGAATCTTTGCTCCGTTTAAGGATGGCTCGCGGCGCATATTCACGGAAGATCCGTCATCTGTCCACACATACATCAGAAATGAGTCCTGATAAAAGCTCACATCCTGCAAAGCCAGTGCAGCAGTCGTCTGAACTGCCGGCGCTTCGGTCGATGTGACCGTTGTGGTCTCTGTGGTTGTTTCTGTAATGAAGGAAGTTGTTTCGGTTTCTGATGATCGGACATTTGATACTGTATCAGATGTAAAGAGCGGATCAGTCTGTGTAGCTGTTGTATCTGTGTCTGCATGCTTGCCGGAATCCGCATCCGATACTTGATCGGTGACGCTGTGCTCAGCCGCTGTATCGGAGCGGCCCCTGCCGGAAAAATAGTATGATCCCGCGATGAATCCGCCGATTGCGACCGCCGCGCCGAGAAATCCGCAGATCAGCGGGATCAGCCATTTCGATGCGGAGCCTGTCTGCGGTGCGGGCATTGCCGGCGGCGGAGCAGGCGCCTTCTGAGGCATATTCTGAGGCGCACGCTGCGGCGGTGTCTGCGCGGGCTGCTGCGCATTTCCCCACGGTGTATTGTCATCAGGTGTTCCCCATCCGTTCGGTGTGTTGTTCATGGTGCACCTCCTCAGTGCCGGGCGGGCGATGCGGCTTACAGAATCCCGTTATAATTCTGCTGCTGCTGGATCTGTGCAGGATTCACGGGTATAATATTCAGTGCGCCGAGAAGCAGATACGGGATTCCGAGCATCATGCCGTAAATGACCATCCCGATCCGCACAAGTGTCACGGAAAGGCCGGTATATTCCGCGATGCCGCCGCAGATCCCGAAGATCTTTTTGTCCACAAGCGAACGGTATACCTTCGGCGAATGCTGCTGATTGTTCTGGATGGAAGCCGGGACGCCTGCGTTGTAGGTCTTGCCGCAGAACGGGCAGAAGCCGTAGGTCTGATAGGTGTATGTTCGCTTTTTCTCATAGCTCGGGAGACCGTGCACAAGCGGGTACAAGCCGAAGGTGAACAGTGTGGAAAGCAGGAAGCGCTTTCCGAAGGCGGGCATTTGCAGCACAGAGCTCTGCTCTGCAAGCTGTGAGATCAGCATTGCTTCCTCGCTGTTGCAGTAGGGGCAGTGGACATGCCGCTCAATGATATTTTGCTTTTCATCAGTATGCAGTGTCATTCGGAAAACCTCCTTTAATCCGTTTGCATTTTCAAAGACAGAATTTGACGATTTTGTACTGTTTATCAGAAAATGGTAAATACTATATACCAACTTTGCACATATTATATCATATAATGAAGAAAATGTCAAGCAGTATTTACCAAAAATCCGACAGAAGGACAGTATTCTATGTTCAAACTGAAAACGAAAACAGGATCCAACAATATTACCGGGGCGCGTCTGACAGCACTCCGGCATGAGAAGGGCATCTCGCAGCGGCAGCTTGCGCGCATGATGCAGCTTGCCGGGTTTGATGTTGACCACCATTTTATCCGCAGAATCGAAAACGGAGAGCGTTTTGTGACCGACATCGAGCTGGTCGCACTGTCCCGCGTGCTCTCCGTTTCCGTCAGCGATCTGATCGACGACAGCATCCCAATCGCAGATTACGAATCGGAATGACGCTTCTTGCGCTCCCTCTCAATCTCGCGGAAGCAGGCTTTGCAGTAGCCGAGCCCCCGTTCCCAGAAGAGCGCATCCCGCGGCACCTTTTTCCCGCAGCTTTCGCATCTGCATGCGCCCGTTTCGTCGATCCACGGCTTCTTTTTCATCGCACATTCTCCTCTCATCCCGCACTGTTTTCTTGACAATCCGTTTGCCCTATGATACAATAAACTCATCATAATCATTCTATCACGCGCCCGGCGAAGATTTATCCCCGGAATTGCGATATTTATCGCCGGAGCAAAGAAATCGGGGTGAACTGCATACGTCTGACGCTGAATGTGCTTTTGTCGCTGGTGATGCAGGCAAAGCGGCTTGGGAAGGGGAAGCTCGGGAACGGCAGAATCCTCATTCTGCTGCTGCAAGCTGCCGCGGATACCGTGTATCCCGAGCTTTCACGCGAGCGCAGCCTGCTGCTGGCATTCACAGATGATCCCGTCAAAAGCCGCGCATATCAGAAGATTGACAAGCTGCTGGGAAGGTTCCTTCCGGCAGGAAAGCCCTATCCGTATGAGAAGATCGGCTTCACGGAATTTGAGCATGCGCTGTCGGATCTCACGGCATACAGCAATCATCTTCTGCGGACATGCCTTTGCGCCGGGCTTCCTGTAATTCACGCAGCTTTCTAAGGCTGCGGAATATTCATGATAAGATGTGCACGCTTTTGCGCATCCATTCAAAACGCCATTGACACATGCTTGCGTTTATGCTACAATAAACCAAATATTTGTTTGGAATGGATAAAATATGGGTATGATAGATATTCTCGCTGCCAAAAGTGACCATTCATTCCCGGAGCTGTGGTTATCATTCAAAACGCATATGCTTGACACTGCGGCGATAATCAGACAGCTGTTTGACAGATGGCTGCCGGAATCTGTTCGCAATCTGCTTGCTGATTCGCTTCGCCTTGATTCTGAACCTGATACCGCAAGAGATCGCGCCTCTGATTTTTGCCGATTGATCGCGCTTCTTCATGACATCGGCAAACTGACACGCGGGGGTGATCCTGCGCTCCTCGACGCTTACTATAACATGGTCGCCTTTTCCCCGCACACGCGGGGGTGATCCTCAGAAGGGGCAAAAGTTGTATAAGGGTCGCTCCCCCCACGGGGAGCATGGATTGAAATTCAAGGAGGTATCAATATACCGAATGTCAGATAGCCATTCAGTAACCCGCGCAATGGGCAGAAGCAGATTCGATGATAAATAATAAGCAGAAAGCAGAGTGAGCTTTACGGAATAAGCCCACCCTGCTTTGCTATATTGCAATTCAGCTAATTATATGCTATAATGTTTGTGCAGACTTCACAAATATGAAAAACCACTTTGCGTTTTTCATTGAAAGCGGTACTAATAAGTGAAAGGGCAAATCATACGCCCTTGAGAGGAGGAATCTCCCCATGGATAACGGTGAAAGTAGCTACCGCCGTTTCCTTGCGGGCGACGATGAGGGATTGCATGAGATCATCTGCTTTTATCGGGCAGGGTTGATACTGTATTTGAATAGCTTTGTTCAGAATATTCATACCGCTGAGGATTTAACTGAGGATACATTTGCAGAAATCGCAATAAAATGTCCAAAATTCTCAGGAAAAAGCTCTTTCAAAACATGGCTGTATGCAATCGGGCGTAATATCACCGCAAAATATCTCCGAAAGCAAACAAAGCTCAGCGTCGTTCCGCTGGAATCACAGGAATATCTGGCTGACGAGGAAAACCTCGAAAGCAATTACATAAAGAGTGAACAAAAACGTATGGTGCATCAGGCGCTGCACAGATTGAAACTTGAATATCGGCAAGTGCTGTACCTTATATACTTTGAGGAGTTCACCAATGCTGAAGCTGCCCTCATCATGAAGAAATCAAGCCGGCAGATAGAATCATTGCTGTATAATGCAAAGAAAGCATTGAAATCTGAACTGGAAAGGAGTGGCTTTGAATATGAAAAATGACGATCAGATGTTTCAAAGCGTACTTTCCAGACGCAATGAATATCGGGAGCGCAGGAAGAAGCGCATCCTCACCATAAAACATACCGTTCCGGTTTTGGCTTGTTTCTGTTTATGTGCTGTACTTGGACTCGGTTATTGGAACCATTTTCGGCATATACCGAGTATCCCCGTTCAGCCCGATGTGATAGATGAAACGACATTGGAAGTACCCGAAACTACAACATCGGAATCTGAAAATACATCCAGGACGCAGATCACGAATCAGACAGAGCCTGTTTTCACAACTGCACCTGCTTCCAGGGACGAGACAGATCATATTTCCACTACAGCAAGCATTCAAACGCAGACAACAGCAGCCGTTACCGATGCGTCTGAATCACCGGTAACTCAACAGGTTACAGGAAAGCAGACGGAAATGCAAGCATCTGCGACTACTCATTTAGTGACAGAACCACCTCCTGTTATAACAGTGCCGAGTTCTAATCATGTGACAACAGCGATCCAGACTGATATAACACTTCCCACGATGGGAGAATTAACAGTAAGTATTTCAGACACTGTTACAACGATTCAAACCTATTTGCCGACTACCGGTACATTTACAACAGATCAGATAACAATTATGACGGATGATACGACTGCAACGCAAAATAATCATAAGCTATCATACACATTGGAAAAGTCAAATTGTTTGCTGCCTGTTCCGCCCTCACAGGGGTCGATTGATCCTGTAACAGGACAGAAGATACCTTTTGTCGCGCAGATTGAATATGACGGCGAAAGATGGAATGTAGTATTAGCAGAACAGTGCGAAGATGCGTGTATTGTATCAGGTGCTATGATTGATCATGTACTCTACCTATCGGTTGCTTGTTTGTCCGCCCCAGGAGAATACAGTGAGAAAACTATCGGCTTTTCACTGCGCTTTTTCGATGAGGTCAATGCCGGTATCTGCAACATTTATGTGGATCGTCAGGATTTTGAGAGTGCATCAGAATTCTATGAAGTATATACTGATACACCTTTGATCGTGAACGATTCCTAAGAACTTGCTCGATTTAAGGGGTGATTCCAATGTGCTGACAAAATCTTTTTTAGGCTGCTGTGTTTGAATCATAATACCGGCAGCAATCCGTTTGAAATTTAAGACATATCTTTAAGGGGTGAATTGATATGATGAAAAATAGAATTATCACAATAGGTATCGGTGCAGCAATATTGTTCTCCCTATGCACTTCGTGTTTTTCAATGGCTGCATCGGCTGAAACAATTACAGCAAACACAGCTCCATATCTCTCTGAATTCTTTGAGCTCCCCCTCACGGAGATCGAATCAAACCTGAATGTTTCACATACAACCGCAAATTCAAATCAAATTGTGGTGTCAGTCAGCAATGTGCAGCTCAAAAAGCTGATCGGAGAGCTAGAGCCGCAGCGGGACGAAATCGGCAAAGATGCGGAGCTGTTCCGGATCGCTTTCTTTGATCTTCTCCTTGATAAGCTCCATCTGTCCGGCATCTATGATGCAGTCGTTTCCGAATACCTCAGCACCGACATGCCGAGTGCGTGGTGGGATCCTCTGCATCCCTTTGATGTGGAGGATTGCAGCGATGGCAGCTACGCATGTATCTCACTGCAATACCCCGAGAACACGCAGAATCCGGAAGATCACTTGGAAGAGTATACTTTGCAAAACGGCGACACCAATGTAACCGTTGACAGATACGAACTGACGCAGCGTTCTCTCTATGTGATACTGACCTACGGCGACAGAGCGTATTTCTCGGATGCGTATGAAGAACCGATCGCCCTGAGCACAACAACTGCTGAAACAACGACTGCTGAAACAACGACCGCGGAAGCAGAGAAGATTACGGATACTGATCAGATATGCACGATATTGACTGCATATTTTGAGGAGAATGGTTTAGATGCCGTCTGCTTCTATGCAGAGACATACGATTTACATCCGGAATATGCCGGGAAAGTCATTGTGGAATATAATTATGTCGACTATATCGGTATGAACTTTCAAATTGATCGCGATCATCTCATGGAGTATTTGATCGATCAGAATATCCCCAAAGAGAGCATTCGTGTTGTCCCTCTGCTTAATGGTGAACGGTATGTGCCGGAAACGGCTTCTGATACGAAAGTAAGTGAAAATGTATTAGATGCTTTTGCATCCGGCGCACAGTCTGTAGAAGTCTATATCTTTTACAACATCCCGGTCGGCGAAATCTCCGCCTGGGCAAGGGAACAGGCTGCAATCTATGCAGAAACGCTTGATAAGAATGTATATAGCGAAGAAGAAATCATAAACATGAAGTTCAATTATTATTCAGAGACAGTGGCAGAAGCACTGAAAAAAGAACGTAATGCCAGACCCACAGAGATACTGACCGCAATCGGTGTTGATCCCGCATCCGCAACCTGCGAAGCGAACTATCGTCGTCTTTCTTGTGTTCTTACAAAAGATCAGGTTGAAACAGCCAAAGGCAATGAACTCGTTCGTCACATCATTCTGAAAAGTGAATGGACCCCCCCTCCTGAAGATATGGGGGTTACAACAGCAACAGGGATTCCGGAAGCAACCACCACAACTACAGAAGCGGCAACAATTACCGATATCGAGCAGATTCGTGAAATGTTCACCAAGTTTATTACAGATAACGAACTGGATGCCAAGTGCGTGAGCGATGAAGGATATCCGCAGTATGCCGGCACGGTTGTTGTGGAGTACAATTCCGAAACGGCTGCAAACACGGCGATTCTGGAATATGCTGAAAAGAACAATATCGAAAGAACTGCTTTTAACCTCGTGCCTTGTGTTGACGAAAAGCCGATTACAACGGTAAATCCTGATGTTGAGAACACAGCAACAACTACTACAACCACAACAACAGATGGAACGAACGCAGATCTCCCGCAAACCGGCAACAATTCCGTGCCCAACATCCTGATCTCACTTGCTGCCTTGCTGCTGACCGCAGCAGGCGCAGGAATAGTGTATTCTTCTCGCATTCTCCGCCGCAAAGAAGATGAAAAGTAAGACGCACACAAAAAAGCAATGGGCCCTGCTTTTCGCAGGGCTCATGCGGTCTGCCTGATAGCCGCACATGATCTCCTGCTGTCTTGCTGTCTCCTGCTGCTCCGTTGAAACACGGATATAACCTATTTTG
The DNA here is from genome assembly GCA_016291435.1 of Oscillospiraceae bacterium. GTDB lineage: Bacteria > Bacillota > Clostridia > Oscillospirales > Ruminococcaceae > Firm-04. Next base: position 768 of record JAEEXH010000085.1, on the reverse strand, counting down.
CCCATATTTTTTTCTTTCGTGAAAAACAATGATTATACGTTAGGATAAGAATCCTGATTTTTCTAAATAACTATACACATCACACGGCAAGGAGAACCACTCTCCCTGCCGTTTTTTATTCAAGCTGACCTTTCTTTCTCTCCCAAGCCTGTGCGTTCTGCATATGTATACCTTGTGAAAGATCGGAATAAACCGTCGCTTGAAGATCATCACCGTGATTTACATGGCCTGCTGCATGAAACATATGACAAAATGTTGAATATATTTATGCTCGGATACAATCTTATATTAAATGATCAAGTTTGTCTTGTCTAATTATCGCAAAATAATTATAATAATAATATAGATACCGCTTGGCTGTTTGATTTTCAATGAGAGAGGGAATGCTTCCGCATCGTTTCGTATCAGGCGAACAGAGATACAGCCGGACTGATGCGCATGACACTGTGATGGACGCTGAAAAAGCGTAAATCAATATATTTTTGAGAGGGGAAAATATTATGAAAATTCAAAAAGCGTTCAGTGCAGTCTGCGCATTTGTGATGTCAGCTGTACTGCTTCCGCAGGTCTTGTCTGCACCTGATCTTTCGGAGGTCTCAGCAGCAGGGAACGGACCGGTCAGCTATTACGGTCAGCTTCAGACCAGCGGAAACAAGATCATCGGTTCATCTTACAAGGAACCGGTGCAGGTCAAGGGAATGAGCTTTTTCTGGAGCAACTGGCAGGGGCAGTACTGGAACAGCGGCACCGTTGACCGTATGGTTGAGG
>JAEEXH010000012.1 GCA_016291435.1 Oscillospiraceae bacterium | reverse complement strand
CTCAAAGCCGAGTTCAATGTATGTGGGCTCATCGGGAGCCTTGAGCGGTGAAACGCCCATCTCGAGGAAGCCTTCCTTCTCGTACTGAGGCTCGCATGAAGGATCTTCAAGATCAAGTCCCTCGTGAGAGAGATGCCAGAGGTTCTTGTCCTTCGAGTAGTTGGTCTCGCGGGAAATCTTCAGCGGGATCTGATGTGCCTCTGCGTAGTCGATCTCCTCGTCACGGGACTTGATATTCCAGATTCTCCACGGTGCGATGATCTGCATATCCGGGCAGAACGCCTTGATGGTCAGCTCGAAACGCACCTGATCGTTGCCCTTGCCGGTGCAGCCGTGGCAGATGGCGTCAGCGCCTTCCCTCATTGCGATCTCTGCGATGCGCTTTGCGATGATCGGTCTTGCGAAGGAGGTGCCGAGCAGATACTTGCCCTCGTAGACAGCGCCCGCCTTGACGGTCGGGAACACATAATCGTCGATGAACTCATCGGTGAGGTCTTCGATGTAGAGCTTGGAAGCGCCGGTCTTGATTGCCTTCTCCTCAAGCCCGTCGAGCTCGGTGCCCTGTCCGACGTCGCCGGACACTGCGATCACCTCGCAGCCCGGATAGGTCTCCTTGAGCCACGGGATGATGATTGAGGTATCGAGACCGCCGGAATAAGCGAGTACGATTTTCTTCGGAATCTTCTTTTCAGCCATGATGTGCAATTTCCTTTCCGCGGCGCCGTGCCGCATGTGTTTTTGTTACTGTTTCATTATACCACGAAACCGGAATTTGTCAAGCAAAACCTGCATATTTCTGCATAAATCATGAATATTCATGAATATTATTCATTATACTTGCATATTATTCATTGAACTACGCTTGCATAATCCTGTGTGCCGTAAAACTTGTATACAGAGCTGTCATTATAAGCAAAGCCGACACCCACATCCGTATACATCTCTGCAAGCATGTTATCGCGGTGACCCTGCTCGGAGATGTACCAGCCGTACAGTGCTGTGAAGGGATCGGTATAGCCGCAGTCCACATTCTCACCGCGGGCGTTGGTATTCACGCCGGAAGCCGCGATGCGTGACTTCGGGTCGGAGCCGTCGAGACCCGTGTGTCCGAAATAGCCGTTGTCTGCCATCTCCTGGCTATGTGCCCTTGCGACCTGCGCAAGCGTCGGGTTCCAGTTCAGTGCGGATCTGCCGTTCATTGCGCGGAGTGCGTTGACGCCGTACCAGTTGAGCTTTTCCATAACGCCGAGCTCATTCCTGTTGCAGAGCTTGAGCGTGCTGATCGAATACCCCTGCTTCAGCGCCAGCACGGCAAAGACCTTGCCGCTGCCGTGGGAATACTTGTCAACATACTCTGTCACCTTGTAATCGGAAGGCGCCTGATAATGCTCGCCGATCGCATAATAGCCGACAGCGGTGTCGTTTGCAACGATCGCGACATAGAGCTCAGCGGGATTCTGATTATAGACAAAGAACTTCATATCGCAGTTCTCATAGCCCGCGACGATCTCCTCCGTCGGAGAACCGAGCTTTGCAATCAGGTTGCCGCTTCCGAGGCCGAGCGGCATGGTGCGGTCTTCCACAATGAGAAGCTCTCCCTCGCCCTGCGCAGAAGACGCGGTTGTTGTTGTAACGGTCGCCTCGGTTGCGGTCGTGGTAGTCGTGGTGGTCGTTGTGGTTGTGGTCGTCGTGGTCGTCGTGGTCGTTGCAGTGGTTGTAGTCGTTGTTGATGCGGAAGTTGAAGTTGTTGTCAGAGTTGTTGTTGTGACGGCGGTTGTTGTGGTGGTGGTCACAGTTGCGGTGGTATCAGTTGTATGCGCCGTCGGATCCAGATCCAGACTCGGATCGGCAAGATACATCAGCAGACGGCTAAGATCATGCGAATCAACCGTGCCGTTCAGGTCTATGTCAGCATTCAGCTTCCCGACGACTGTCAGCTCTGCCCGTCCCGCACTGGCACGCGCCATGAGAACGGCATCCGCAAGCATGACCTCCTTGTCAACATCCGCATCGCCGGCAAGGGTGCGTCTTGCGCCGTCGCTCTCCTCAGAAAACGCATATTTCACCATCATGCTGCATGCGATGACCAGCACGGCAAAGCCCAGTATGCTGAGCAGGGACACATAGAATGATCGGAACCAAGCCGACTTGATTTTTGTCAGGTATTTCATAACGGCACCCCTTTCACTGAGCGGTCTGCCTCAGGGTGCAGGCCGGTTTCTGTTTCTGTATTCAGCTTTCTTCGGAATCCGGGTGATACTCCATAATATCCGGCAGCAGGCGGTATTTATCGTTATAATCGAGACCCCAGCCGACCACGAACAGATCGGGGATCGTGAAGCCGATGAACGCCGGGACGACGTTCTTGCAGGTCTCCAGACGGCGCGAGGGCTTGTCAAGCATCGTGCAGATCTGAATGCTCTCTGCGCCCTTGTCTGCAAAATTCTGCATGACGGTCGCCATCGTCTGCCCGGTGTCAACGATATCCTCAACGACCAGCACATGCCGGTCTTTGACCGCAATATGCTCGCCGAGATCGAAGATCGGAGAGCCCATAGGGCGCGTGCCGACATAGGAATGCACCTTGATGAAGTCGATTTCCGCGGGAACGGTCAGCGCACGGATGAGATCCGCGGCAAAGAACACAGCCCCACGGAGTGTGCAGAGCACAAGCAGCGGGTTCTCCTCGGTGACATACTGATACTTCGCAGAGATCTCGGCTGCAAGCTCCTGGATGCGCGTGCAGATTTCTGCGTCGGTTTTCAATACGGTAAATGTATTCGCCATAAAATATTCCTCTCAGTAATTGATATTTAGATTCCGCCCTTAGTTTCCTACATCATCATAGCACATTTTCATTAAAATGTCAATGGATATTGCGAATTTTTGCAAATTTTCTTGACTTTAATTATACTAGCTGTATTATAGGCATGAAAAATGCGTATTTGTATCGGTTTTTTCCGAATTCAGCGCTTTTTTCGCAGCCGTTCACATGAAAATGTTGACAAACCGCGCCCGGTTGTGCTATAATAGCCGTGTAGCTCCCTGATCGGAGCAAACGATGCAGAGAACAAGGAGGATTTCATCTAATGGCTATCGAATTTTTTGATAAGATCACGGCTTCTGTTTCCAAGACAGTCAAACAGGCATCCGACGGCGCAAAGGTGCTCGCAGATAAAAACCGTGTCCGCAAGGACATCGCTTCTGCCGAGAACGAGCTCCGCGCTCGCTTCCGTGAGATCGGTGAGCGCTTCTACGGCGAGAACGCACAGAATCCGCCCGCAGAATACACGGATATTTTCGCAGAGATCACTGCGCTCCAGACAGAGATCTCCGATTTGCAGAAGGAGCTTGAGCTTCTGACCGGCAGCCTCACCTGCAAGAACTGCGGCAAGGGCTTTGCAACGGACGCAAGATTCTGCCCCTACTGCGGCGAGCCGGTGCCTGTCTCTGAGCCGGAGGCCGTTCAGCCTGCGGCAAGAAACTGCGCTGCATGCGGCGCAGCCCTCGCAGACGACGCTGCTTTCTGCGCAGTCTGCGGTCAGCCGACTGCACCTGCACAGCCCCCGCAGCCGGAAGCTCCGGCGCAGCCGACCGCTCCGGTGCAGAATGTCTGCCCGAAGTGCGGCAATGCACTCCAGCCGAACGATCTCTTCTGCGGCGTCTGCGGCACGAAGGCTCCCGGCATCGACTGATCGCACATGAAGAAGGCGGATACAGCCGCGATTCTGGTCTGCGCCGGAAATGCGACCAGAATGGGCGGCATACATAAGATCCTGCATCCGCTCTGCGATACGACTGTACTTCATCAGGTGCTCCGCAGCTTTTGCCGATGCGAAAGCATTGCGGAGCTCCTTGTTATATGCAGAGAACAGGATCAGGCAGAATTCCGGGAAGCCATCGCGGAAATCGGGGCGGAGCTCACGCGCCCGGTCACGGTTATCCCCGGCGGCGCGACCAGACAGCAGAGCGTCAGAAACGGGTTTCTTGCGATCACAGGCGATGCGGAATATGTCGCGATTCACGACGGCGCACGCCCGCTCATCCGTCCCGCAGATATTGAGCAGGTCATTGCAGCAGCCCGCGAAACCGGCGCTGCCACGCTCGGCGCTCCCGTGAAGGATACCATCAAGACTGTTTCACCGGAAGGCATCATCACCGGCACGCCGCCCCGCGAGACGCTCTGGCTGACGCAGACGCCGCAGGTCTTCTCGCGGCAGATCTATGCCGATGCGCTGCAAAAAGCCGACCGTGACGGCAAGGATTACACCGACGACTGCCAGCTGGTTGAGGCGCTCGGCAGAAGCGTCACGATGACACGCGGCGATTATTCCAACATCAAGCTGACAACGCCCGAGGATTTTGCAGTTGCCGAAGCACTGCTGCGGGCGATGAACGGAGGAAACTGATATGGCAGATCTCAGGATCGGGCACGGCTATGACGTCCACAGGCTGACAGAAGGCAGAAAGCTCATCATCGGCGGTGTCGATATTCCGCACACAATGGGGCTGCTCGGACATTCCGATGCGGATGTGCTGACGCATGCGGTCATGGATGCGATGCTCGGCGCACTGGCGCTCGGCGACATCGGACAGCATTTCCCGGATACTGACGAACGCTTTTCGGGGGCAGACAGCATGCAGCTCCTGCGGCATGTCAACGCGCTGATCCAGACAAAGGGCTGGAAGCTCGCAAATCTCGATGCGACAATTCTGGCGCAGAAGCCGAAGCTCGCGCCGCATATCGTGCAGATGCGCAAAAATCTCTGCACGGTGATCGGCTGTGACCTCGATCAGATCAGCGTCAAGGCGACGACTGAGGAGAAGCTCGGCTTTACCGGTGAGGAGCGCGGCATCGCGGCACATGCCGTTGTACTGCTGGAGCGCATCCCCTCCCCGCTGAACCGCAGACCTGTCGGCAAGGTCATCCCGCTGTAAGCATACGAAAAGCATCCCCGGTACTCTGATTTGTACCGGGGATGCTTTGTATGGGAATGAAAATCAAGCGCCTGACTGTTTGCAATGAAGGAGAAACGCTGCTCAGAATGCTCTGCCGTTTCCGAAGCTGAAGCCGCCTCTGCCGCCGGAGTATCCGCTCTCACTGCCGTCTGTGCCGCCGGATATTCCGCCGCGCATACCGCCGCCGAAGCCGCCCATCATGCCGCCGCCCATCATGCCGCCGCCCATCATCGAGGAGGTGATCTCGGTGATCTGCTCGCCGTTGACATAGACGCTGCCGCCGTTCAGGGAAGCTGTACCGTCGATATCGAAGGCTTCTGCCATGCCCTGTACTGCCATCGTAATATTGATCGTGCCGTCATTGACTGTAATGCCGCCGTTGGAATCGAAGGCATCCACATCGCCGGAGCTCATTGTCACACTGATCTCGCCGCCGTTGACCTCGATCATCATATCGACCGCCGCAGACTTCTGCGCTGCATTGATGCCGTCATCCGTCGCGGAAATCGTGATGCTTCCGCCGTTGAGCTGCACATAGGTTGCTTCCATGCCTTCGGATGCAGTAATATTGAAAGTGCCGCCGTCGATCTGGAGCACATCGGTCGCCTGCATACCGTCATCGGAGGCCTGCACGGTGAAGGTGCCGTCTGCGATATAGATACTGCCCTCAGCGGAATCGTTTTCACAGTGGAAAGCGTCCTTGCCGGCTGTGACAGTGAAGCTGCCGCCGCAGACCGCGATCAGATCATTCGCTTCGACTGCGTCCTCTGCCGCCTGAATTGTATATGTGCCGCCGATGACCTTAAGATCGTCATGCGAAGAGATGCCGTTGCCGTATGCACTCATGATGCTGAGTGTGCCGCTGCCGTTCAGCACGAGATCATCCTTCGAGAAGATCACGGCGTCGGTGTTGGTGTCGCCGTCTGCGGTGAACTGTCCGGTGACGCTGAGGGTATTCTCAGTGTCCGCTGCCAATGTGACGAACACCTTGTCTGCGTTCTTCACATAGATCGCAGGGGCGCTGCTGTTCGTGATGCTGACGCCGCTGAGCACGAGCTGCACCTTGTCTTCATCGCCTGCTTCCACCTGCACGGTGCATTCGGCCGCGGAGCCTGTGAGCACATAGACACCCGCTTCGGTGATGCTGACGGTCTCACCGTCAGAAACTGCGATTGTTTCTGCGGCGGAGAGGTCTGCGGTCTGCGCGAGGTCACGCTCCGTGAAGAGCGATGCCGTGTCGATCATGCCGCTGCTGCTGCCGGTGAAGCGAACTGCGGATGCCTCTGCCGATTTGCTGCTCTGCTGCGCCTCAGCGACAGATTCCGCTGCTGCCTCCGAGCTTTCCGATGCAGTTCCGGCATCCTCCTGCGAAGCCGTGATCTGCACGGTGCTGCCGGAATCCGTCCCGGTCTGCGAGCCTGTGCAGCCGGTCATTGCGAATGCGAGCAGTGCGCTGAGCATCACCGCTGCTGCTGTCAGTGTCATTTTTTTCATAAGATCGCTTCCTTTCTGAAGGTCGTAAGATTCTGTTCTGCGTCGGGGGCTGTCCCCCTTGCTATGGTCTTATCATACCATCGGTATTTGTTGGAAAGAAAGCGGTTCTGTGAAAGTTCAGACGAAAAATGTGAAAAAGCGGCGAAAGAACCGTGTGAATTCTAAGGGTTGCATTTTTCTCGCAGATATGCTATAATAGTGTGGTATCACAAAGGGAAAGGAAATGCAATCATGCTGGAAAAACTGCTGCAATTTGTCATTAAGCTGCTCCCGAAGCCGCTCCGGGCGCTCTGGGATAAATACGAAAGCATCTGGCGCTACTGCTATTACGGCGCATGGACAACCCTGCTTTCGATCATCACAAAATGGATCGGCAAATATCTCTTCGGGCTTGCCGGGATCAATGTTGCCGACCGGCCGCTTGCAAACGGCATCGTGACGACGGTCTCCTGGATCATCTGTGTGACCTTCGCATTCTATGTCAACAAGAAATATGTCTTCCACAGTGAGACAAAGGAACGCAGCGATCTCATCCACGAGATCCTCACCTTCTACGGTGCGCGTCTGGTCTCCTTCTTCCTTGAGATTGCGCTGATGGAGCTGCCCGTCATTTTCAAGTGGGGCGACACAGGTTATTATATCATGACAGTCGTTTCACAGTTCATTATTCTCGCGATCAACTATGTATTCAGCAAGCTCGTGGTCTTCAGAAAAGGCAGCGAACAGGCAGAACAATCCAAAACCGAAGCAGAATAAGCAGCGCCCCGTGCGGTCACACAGAAACCGCACGGGGCTTTCCGTTTTATCTGACGATGGTCTGCTGGAAATCCTCGAAGAAATCGCCGCTGCTCCCCTCCCAGCGCATGATGCCGCTGTGCAGATAAACCTGTGCCGTTTCTCCGTCCAGCGTGACGGTCTGATCGTTCTCTGCGGTGACCTTCCGCTCAAATGCCTCTGCTTCCGTGATCTCGCGGAAGCCTGTCACAACTGCAAATTCGTCGCCGCCGATACGGAACGCAAACATGTCTCCGCTGAGCGCTCTGTCGATCCGCTCGACACATGCACGGATCACGGCATCGCCGAGCGCTCTGCTCTGTGTCTCGTTCATCACCATCAGATTGCGGATGTCAAAGCAGACAATGTAAGTGCCTGTCTGATCCGCGAGCTTTTCATAAAGTGCAGTCAGGTCAAATTTCACACGCATAATGATACCTCCTTGGTCGATGATCGGCGGATACATCTCCGTGAAGCTCCGCGATCCGGCAAATTCAGACGGAGGGATGCCCCAGAGCGCCGCAAACGCCCGGGCGAAGGCCTCTCCCGACCCGTAACCGAATCGGACAGCGGTATCCAGCACGGATACACCGGCAGTCAGCTCACGCGCAGCCAGCGTCAGACAGCGCCGGCGGATATAGTGCATGACGCCCTGCTGCGTGCAGTATTTCCACATTTTTTGCAGTGCAGAAACCGAGCAGCCGCAGTGCCGCGCAATTTCCTCCTGCGTCGGCGGCTCTGCATATTCCGCGTGCAGCCGCGTTTCAATGTAGCCGAGCGATTCCGCAAAGATGTAAAAGTCCTTCATTTGTGCCCTCCCTTCTCACAGAATCAGCATGCTCCTCTGTATGATTCCATTATACCGCAGCGTGATGAAAATGTCCTGATAATTTGCGTAAAAATGCCGCCGGTACAAAACAGCACCGGCGGCTCCCGAATCACAGCGATTTTGTCTGCACAATGAACCGCATCACGGTTTTCTCCTCGTCACGGATCTCCGCAAGTGCAAACTCCGGAATGCAGATCAGATCGAGATCAAACGGCGCAGCATAGCCCCGCGCAATCGCGATCGCCTTGACCGCCTGATTCACGGCGCCTGCGCCGATTGCCTGGAGCTCGACCTCACCCTGTGCGCGGATCACGCCCACAATCGCTCCCGCCACCGAATTCGGATTGGATCTTGATGAAACACGCAGAATATCCATAGCTTCCTCCTTTTTCATAAACGCAAATCTGCGGAGATGTCCGCAGTCAGTTTTCCTGCTCTTTGCTCTCACGGAGAAAAATACGCGCAACCGACTGTGCTTTGCCCGTCCGCGTATCGAGCGAGATGCAGACGCCGCAGATCATGCAGGGCGGCTCTGCTTCGGTGAATGTCACCGGGAGATGCAGACGCTGCTTCCGGATCGCCTGCTCTGCACAGACACCGAGCACCGAGCGCTCGGGACCGACCATGCCCGCATCCGTGAGATAGGCCGTGTGCCCGTCGATGATTTCCTCATCGGCGGTCTGCACATGTGTATGTGTACCGATCACCGCAGAGACGCGCCCGGAGAGATAATATCCCATTGCACGCTTTTCGGCAGTCGCCTCTGCATGAAAATCGATAAATACATTCTTTGTGCCGAGCGTCGGAAGGAGCGTGTCGATCACCGAAAAGGGATTGTCGATCGGCTCCATGTAGGCAGTGCCCATCAGGTTCACCACAGCAAGCGTATAGGCGCCGCCGTCGAGCAGAAAGACTCCGCTGCCCGGGGCACCTTCCGGGAAATTCGCCGGACGCAGCACGCGCGGATTGTCATAGAGCACATCGCACTTTCTGCGGAAGCAGTGATTGCCTGTGGTGATGACATCGGCGCCGGCGGTGAAGAGCCGCTCCGCAGATTCCGGCGTGATGCCGTTGCCCTTCGCGGAATTTTCGCCGTTGACCAAAATCAGATCGGCGCCGTACTGCTGCCGCAGACGGGGGGCAAATTTGCAGAAGGCTGCACATCCCGCCTCACCGACCACATCTCCGAACATCAGAAGCTTCATCAGCAGGCGCCTCCGTCACTCAATGCGGATCACATAGCGGCTGCTGCTCTGCACTGCCGCCGAAGTCGGCTCTGTCTGCAATTCGGTCTGCACATTGCTTCCGGCTTCCCCGGTAATCGGCGAATAGTTGATGCCTGTCTGATCCGTGGTGACATCGGGCGAAGAAGCCGCCGGGTCAGCCGGAACATTGTTCTCACCCGTCACAGGCGCAGATGCATCCCCGGTGCTGTCGGTCACGACCGGGTTGCCGTATTCATCCGTCAGAGCAGCCGTGGTCTCGGTCTCCTGCCGGATCTTGTCCCAGTAATCGGTCGAGGACGTCAGATGCGAGGCTGTTGTCTGAAGGGAGGATCCGGTATCGGAGGAATCCTCCGGTGCGCCGAACACTGACCGCATGCCCGCAATCAGCAGGCAGACTGCTGCACACACCGCGATCACAATGAGTATTTCCTTGCGTTCCATATATAAAGTCTCTCCTTATCTGCACAGACTGCCGCCTGTGTATTACTTTTTCTTCGGGGCATCGCTGTGCCGCCGCTCACCTGCGAGCGGGTTGCTGTCCACGGCATCCTGCCGCTGCTGGCTGGACAGATGCGTGTAGATCTCAGTCGTCGCAATCGACTGATGCCCGAGGATCTCCTTGAGCGTCAGCGTATCCACATCGCCGTGCTGATACATGAGCGTTGCGGCGGTATGGCGGAGTTTGTGCGTCGAAAGCCCGCGCCCGGCAAGGCCTGCGCCCGTGAGCGCATTCTCGACGATCTGCTGCACTCTGCGCTTGCTGATGCGCCTGTGATTGCGCGAGAGAAACAGCGCATGCGGCTCTGCCGGCGGATTCTCCCGCGAACCGATGTATTCGTGCAGCGCAGAAAGGCATGCGTCATTGAGATAGACGATGCGCTCCTTGCTGCCCTTTCCGAGCACGCGCACCTGCCGGTCGAAGAAATCCACATCGCCGACATTCATGCCGACCAGCTCGCTCAGACGGAAGCCGCAGTTCAGAAACAGCGTCACAATGCAGTAATCGCGCAGTGCATCCGCAGAGGGCGCTTCCTCGACGGTCTCCAGCATACGCTTGCTTTCGGCAAGGGTCAGGAAACGCGGGAGCGCCTTTTTGACCGTCGGGAGCTCAAGATTCTGGCAGGGGTCATTTTGCAGCATACCCCGTGTCTTGGTCAGATAGCGGTAAAAGCTCCGCACGGCGCTGAGACGGCGCGAAACGGAGCGCGCCGTATTCCCGCGGGTATCGCGCAGATAACGAATATAATCATAGAGCACAGAGACCGACACCGATTCCACATCGGAAAACGGAATCTCCTTGAGCTCCAGCTCCTCCATGCCGTCCAGCGGGTGTTTGCCCCGCGTGCAGTGCAGCCAGCGGAGAAAGAGCACGACATCGCGGTAATACTCCGTGACCGTGCGCTGCGCACGCCCGCGGATCACATCGAGATATGTGAGATAATCATTCAGATACATGGGATTCAGACTGCGGTCGATCTCCATGCTGCATCACCTCTTCATTCTGCCCCCTATTATATCATAGAATCTCAAAAAATGCAATGGTGAATCACACATAAGTGAACCTGCTCTTGACAAATCTGCCGATTTGCGGTATAATATACCTGTCAATCCTTCGGGGTATGTGTAATTCATAACCGACGGTGAGCGCATTCTAACAGGATGCCGAGTCCGTGAGCCGCAAGGCTGAGCCGGTGAGATTCCGGCACCGACGGTAAAGTCCGGATGGGAGAAGATTGATGCATTCACATATGAAGATATGCGAAGCTGCCCCGAAGTACACTCGGAGCAGCTTTTTTTGCGGAGGTTGCCATGACACACGAAGACTACATGCGGCGCGCAATCGCGCTGGCAAAGCAGGGCAGCGGTTTTGTCAATCCGAACCCGCTGGTCGGCGCGGTGATCGTCCGGGACGGGCGGATCATCGGCGAAGGGTATCACATGAAATACGGCACGCCGCACGCGGAGCGCAATGCCCTCGCAAACTGCACGGAGGACCCGCACGGCGCAGAAATGTATGTCACGCTGGAGCCCTGCTGCCATTACGGGAAGAATCCCCCCTGCACGGAAGCTGTTATCGCGGCAGGCATCCGCAGGGTCTATGTCGGCTCGGATGACCCGAACCCGCTTGTCGCGGGAAAGGGCTTGCAGAAGCTCCGTGAAGCGGGCATCGCGGTCGAGACAGGGCTCTGCAAGGCGGAATGCGACCGCATGAACCGTATTTTCTTTCACTATATCACGACCGGCATGCCCTACTGCATCCTGAAAACCGCCATGACCGCGGACGGCAAGACCGCGACCCGCACGGGGGCATCGCAGTGGATCACGAATGAGCTGTCGCGTGCGCATACGCATGAAACGAGAAAGCGCTGTGCGGCGATCCTCTGCGGGATCGGCACCGTGCTCGCGGATGACCCGAGCCTTACCTGCCGCACAGAGCAGCCCAGCAATCCCGTGCGCATTGTCTGCGACACGCATCTGCGCATTCCGCTCGATTGCAGGCTTGTCAGAACGGCAAAGGAGATTCCGACCTATATCGCGGCATGCGGCGGAGATCCCGCAAAGCAGGCGGCGCTCCGGAATGCGGGCGTGCAGATCATCCCCGTCTGTGAGGACGAAACCGGACATGCCGACTTGCGGATGCTCATGCAGAAGCTCGGCGAAATGAAGCTCGACAGCGTGCTGATCGAAGGCGGCGCGGAGATCCATGAAGCCGCGCTCAGAGCCGGTATCGTGCAGGCGGTGCAGATCTACATGGCACCGATGATCTTCGGCGGAAAGACTGCCAAAACCGCGGTCGGCGGCACGGGTGTTGCCGAAATCGCGGAGGCTTACCGTCTCTCGGAGCCGGAAATCACACGCTTCGGCAGTGATATTTTACTGGAATATGAGGTGATCTGAGATGTTTACCGGCATCATTGAGGAGGTCGGCGAGGTGCAGCAGATCCGCATGGGTGCAGCATCCTGCGTGCTGACGGTTGCCGCAGAAAAAATCCTCACGGATGTTCACATCGGCGACAGCATTGCAGTAAACGGCACATGCCTGACTGTCTGTGAATTTCACGCAAAGCAGTTCTCTGCGGATGTCATGCCGGAGACCATGCGCCGCACAAATCTCGGGAAGCTCAGCCCCGGCAGCCGCGTGAACCTCGAACGCGCAATGCCGGCAAACGGCAGGTTCGGCGGGCATATCGTCTCGGGGCATATCGACGGGACAGGCACGGTGAAATCGCTGAAACGCGAGGACAACGCCGTCTGGGTGACGGTCGCGGCAGACAGCGCGCTGCTCAGATATATCGTTGAGAAGGGCTCTGTCGCAATCGACGGCATCAGCCTCACGGTCGCCAGGGTGACAGCGCAGGATTTCGCGGTGTCCGTCATTCCGCACACCGGCGCGAAGACCACACTGCTCACGCGCAAGCCCGGCGATACGGTCAATCTCGAATGCGACATTGTTGCAAAGTATGTTGAAAAACTCGCAGGCGGTGCCGGCGGTACAGGCGGCATCAGCCGAGGATTTCTGGCAGAACACGGCTTTCTGTGAGGTGACAGCATGGAACGGACAGCTTACAAATTTTCCGTTGTGATTCCCGCACACAACGAAGAAGCCTACATTGATAAATGCCTGCGCGGAATCTGCAAAGCGGCAAAGCATGCAGCACCCGACCGCGTGCAGATCATCGTGGTCGCGAACCGCTGCACAGACCGCACCGCGCAGATTGCAAAGCGCTACGGCGCACTTGTGATTGAAAATGACGACCGCCACATCAGCCGCATCCGCAATGCAGGCGCAAAAGCGGCAGAAGGCGAGATTCTTGTCACAATCGACGCGGACAGCGTGATGACAGAGCATGCGCTCTGCGAGATCCGCGAGAAGCTCGCTTCAAAGAAATACATCGGCGGCGGGGCAAATCCGAAATTTGAGCGCATGTCGCCCGGCATCGCCTGCTCCGGCGCATATATTCTCCTGCATCTGCTCCCGCGCATGATCCGGGCAGGCGCGTTTCTCTCCGGCGGGATGTTCTGGTGCAAAAAGGCGGATTATGACCGCATCGGCGGCTTTGACCCAAAGCTCGTCAGCATGGAGGATATGGACTTTGCAGAGCGCCTGTGCAGATACGGCAAGGCGCTGCACAAGAAATACGGCACGCTGAAACGGTCGCACATCGTCACATCCGCACGCAAATTCGACGCGCTCGGCGACTGGTATCTGCTGAAAAACAGGCAGCTCACAAAGCGCATTTTCACGGGGAAAGACCGCGATGCCGCAAATCAGTTCTACTACGATATCAGGTGATATATATGAAACGATGTCCCCTGCCCGCCTGACGGGTACGCAATCTTCACCGAAAGGAGCATGACTCTTGGAATTTACATTCAACACGATCCCCGAGGCGCTGGAAGCGCTCCGGCAGGGCAAGCTGATTCTTGTCACAGATGACCCCGACCGTGAAAACGAGGGTGACCTCATCTGTGCGGCGGAATTTGCCACCACAGCAAATGTCAACTTCATGGCAAGCTACGCGAAGGGGCTCATCTGCATGCCGATGGATGCGGCGCATATCCGCAAGCTCGGGCTCAGGCAGATGGTCGCGAACAACACCGACAATCACGAGACCGCGTTCACGGAATCCATTGACCATGTAAAGACGACGACCGGCATTTCTGCGGAGGAGCGCGGATTCACCGCGAGAATGTGCGTCACGGACGATGCCGCACCTGCCGATTTCCGCCGTCCCGGGCATATGTTCCCGCTGGCTGCAAGACCCGGTGGCGTATTGCAGCGGAACGGGCACACGGAAGCCACTGTCGATCTCATGCGGCTGGCAGGCCTGAAACCCTGCGGACTCTGCTGCGAGATCATGGACGATGACGGCACGATGATGCGGATGCCTGCGCTTCAGGCGTTTTCAAAGCAGCATGACCTTGTCATGATCACGATTGAGGAGCTGCAAAAATACCGCAGAATGCACGATCAGTTCATGGAGTGTGTCTCCTCTGCGCATCTGCCGACGAAATACGGGCAGTTCAAAATCTTCGGCTACGAGAACCGCATCACCGGCAGGGAGCATGTCGCGCTCGTGATGGGCGATGTGGCAGACGTCGAACCGGTGCTCTGCCGCGTGCATTCCGAATGCCTGACGGGGGATGTCTTCGGCTCCTGCCGCTGCGACTGCGGCGAACAGCTCGCCTCCGCAATGCAGCGCATTGCAAAGGAGGGACGCGGCATTCTTGTCTATCTCAGGCAGGAGGGACGCGGCATCGGGCTGCTCAACAAGATCAAGGCATACGATTTGCAGGAGCACGGACGGGATACCGTCGAAGCGAATGTGGAGCTCGGCTTTGCCCCAGATCTCCGCGATTACAGCGAGGGCGCACAGATCCTCAAAGATCTCGGTGCAACAAAGCTGCGCATCATGACGAACAACCCCGAGAAGATCTCCGATCTCTCCGATTACGGCATTGAGATTGTCTCCCGCGAGCCCATCGAGATCGCACCGAAGGCGGAGAACCGGCACTATCTCCACACAAAGCAGGAAAAGATGGGGCATATGCTCCATGTTGACGATACCGAGAACTAATTTGAAAGGACGGGTATTCCCATGAAGGTACTGGAAGGATTTTACGAAGGAAAAGGTCTGAAAATCGCGATTGTCGCATCGCGCTTCAACGAGTTCATCACGAACAAGCTGGTCGGCGGCGCAGAGGACTGCCTCAGACGCCACAACGTCGCAGAGGATGACATCACGCTCGCCTGGGTGCCGGGCGCATTCGAGATTCCGCTCGCTGCAAAGAAGCTCGCGCAGAGCGGCAAGTATGACGCCGTGATCTGCGTCGGCGCGGTCATCCGCGGTGCAACCTCGCACTATGACTATGTCTGCGCTGAGGTCTCGAAGGGCATCGCCTCCGTCTCGCTGGAGACCGGCGTCCCGGTGCTGTTCGGCGTGCTCACGACCGATACCATCGAGCAGGCGATTGAGCGTGCCGGCACAAAGGCAGGCAACAAGGGCTATGACTGTGCGCTCGGTGCGCTGGAGCTCGTGCAGCTGCTCAAAAAGACTGAGGAAGCATAATGCCGCGCAAAATCATGTTCTTCGACATTGACGGCACGCTGATGGAGGATTCCGCCTCACATTTTGTGCCGGAAAGCACCGTGACTGCGCTCAGAAAGGCGCGGGAAGCGGGCAATCTGCTCTTTGTCAACACGGGACGCCCGGTCATCAATGTCGATGCGGATGTGCGCGTGCTCGGCTTCGACGGCTATATCTGCGGCTGCGGCACATATATCGAGATCGGCGGCAAAGAAGTGTTCTATCACAGCAATGACCGCACACTCTGCAAGGAGACCGCACAGCTTGTCCGAGACTGTGACTGTGCGCCGCTCTATGAACGCCGGGATGCCTTTTTCTTCGATCCGAAAACGCGCGATCTGCCGTTTATCAGGACGATCCGCGACACCTTCCGCATGCAGGAGAAAAATGTCTGGCGCTCGGTCGATGATGAGGATTTCAGCTTCGACAAATTTGTCATTGCCTATGACGAACAGAGCAATCTCACGCGCTTCAAGGCGGGCATTGCGCCGCATTTTGCCTATATCGACCGCGGCTACGGCTTCGGCGAAATGGCGCCGCTCCCCTTCAGCAAGCAGACGGGCATGGAGTATGTCCTCAAATACTACGGCATGGACAAATCAGATGCCTATGCGATCGGAGACAGTCTCAACGATCTGCCGATGTTTGCGGTTGCGGGCACATCCATTGCGATGGGCAACGGAGAAATGCTCATTCCGCACGCAGACTATGTCACCGATGATCTCTGGCACGACGGCATTTCCAACGCAATGGCACATTTCGGTTTTTTCTGAAAAGGAGACAGTGTGATGCTGGGCGAATTTGTATGCAATCCGCCGTATTTCGGTGCAGACATTTCCGAGGTCAACGGCGTTCGGCTGCCGCAGAGCTATCTGGATTTTATGAAGGAACAGAACGGCGGCGAAGGTGACATCGGTGAGACATGGTTTGTGCTGTTCCGTCTGGAGGAACTCAAAGAACTCAATGACGCATACGGTTTTACCGAATCTTTGCCCGGGTGCGTCATCATCGGCTCAAACGGCGCAGATGAATTCTACGGCATCAACGCAGCGGGACAGTATTTCAATGTTCCGGCGCTGTTCGATGAAGATGATATCACGGTCCTCTGCGATGATTTCTCACAGCTTGCAAATGCGGTCAACGCATTCTGGAAATCTCTTTGAACAAAAGGAGGCGGCGCATGGAGCACAAAGGCACGGTCACGCTCGAAACAAAACGGCTGATTCTGCGCCGCTTTACAGAGAATGACGCAAAGGCGATGTACCGCAACTGGGCGAATGACCCGGTCGTGACGGAATATCTCACATGGCAGGCGCACAAGACGATTCTCTCCACGAAAGCAGTCCTCGCAGACTGGATCCAGAACTACGCACGCCCCGATTTCTACCAGTGGGCAATCGTACACAGGCTGGTGCATGAGCCGATCGGCACGATCTCGGTCGTGCGCCGCAGAGATGACATTCTCTCCGCGGAGCTCGGCTGGTGTCTCGGCAGGCTATGGTGGGGCAAGGGCATCATGCCGGAAGCGGGAGAAGCGGTCATGCAGTTTCTCTTCGGCGCAGTCGGCATGAACCGCATCACGGCATGTCATGACATTGCGAACCCGAAATCCGGGCGCGTGATGCAGAAGCTCGGCATGAAGCAGGACGGCGTGCTCCGCGCAAATGCGCAGAACAACCGCGGGGAGCTTGTCGATATGGTGTATTATTCGATCCTCGCGGAGGATTACAAGCAGGCACATGCGCCGCTGTCTGCTACATGAAACAGAATGCCGCTGACGGATGGTCGGCGGCATTTTTTTTTGCACGCCCGCATAGCATGCTGTGAGAGGAGCGTGCAGAACATGAACGGTCTGACCGAACAGCAGGCGGCGGAGCGCCGCAGAACATACGGTGAAAATATCCTCGGAGAAAAGGAGCGGGCACATCCCCTGCGCATCCTGCTGCGGCAGTTCACGGATGTGACTGTGCTCATCCTGATTGCGGCGGCGGGCATCTCATGGGCAGTCGGCGAATACGCAGATGCGGTGACAATCGCTGTGATCGTTGTGCTGAATGCGGTACTCGGCTTCGTACAGGAATTCCGCACGGAGCAGACACTGCTCGCCCTGCGGAATATGACCGCACCGACCGCAGCGGTACGGCGGGACGGAAAGCTGCGGCGCATCCCCGCGTCAGAGCTGGTGCCCGATGACTGCATCGTGCTGGAGGCGGGCGACTGTGTCCCCGCAGATGCCGTGATCGTGCAGTGCGCAGAGCTTTTCGCAGAGGAATCCGTGCTGACAGGCGAATCGGTACCGGTCGAAAAGCAGGCACACAGCGGCGGCAGCACCGACAATGCAATCGGGCAGAAGGATGTGCTCTATCAGGGCATCTCTGTCACACGCGGCACAGCGGAAGCAAGGGTCATTGCAACAGGGAAACACACGCAGATGGGTCAGATCTCACAGATGCTCTCCGGCATCGCAGAAAGCGAAACACCGCTGCAAAAACGGCTCGGCGAGCTCGGCAAGGTCGTTGCGGTGATCTGTCTGCTCGTCTGCGGGATGGTTGCGGCGGCGGGCATCCTGCGCGGGGAGCCGGTCTTTGACATGCTGATGACCGGCATTACAGTCGCGATCGCTGCCATTCCGGAGGGTCTCCCCGCGACCGTCACGATCGCACTGGCGCTCGCTGTCCGGCGGATGCTCTCGCGGCAAGCGCTGGTCAACCGCCTGCATGCCGTTGAAACGCTCGGCTGCGCATCGGTCATCTGCACCGATAAAACAGGAACAATCACGGAAAACAAAATGACTGTGCAGAAGGTCATCACGGGAGAGGAACAGTTTGATCTCACGGGGAACGGCTGGCAGAAGCGCGGACAGATCGCGCAGAACGGGAGGGCAGTCTCCTTTCACGCGAACAATGACCTGCTGCCGCTGATGCAGTGCGCGGTACTCTGCAACCACGCGGAGCTGCACGACGACCCGTCAGACGCCGACACATGGGCGATCTCCGGCGACCCGACCGAAGCGGCGCTGCTGATTGCCGCTGCAAAATGCCGCATCACCGCAGACGGACTCACACGGTATCATACCGTCGCGGAGATTCCGTTTGAGAGTGAGACACGGTGCATGACTGTGTTTGTGAGGAACGGACAGATCACCACAGCATACAGCAAGGGCGCGATTGATGTGATTCTGCGCGCCTGCACAACCTGTCTCTCGCACGGGCAGAAAATCCCGCTCACAGCAGAAAAGCGTGCGGCAATTCTCTGTGCTGCCGATCGCATGGCAGACGATGCGCTGCGCGTGCTGGCGTTTGCAGTGCAGGACGCACCCGCCGCAAAAACGATGCCGCAGAATATGACATTTCTCGGCTGCATGGGCATGATCGACCCGCCGCGGGAACAGGCAAAGCAGGCAATCGCCGAATGCGTCCGTGCAGGAATCCGGATTGTGATGCTGACGGGCGATCATGTAAAAACCGCGTCGGCAGTGGCAAAACGTGCGGGCATCCCCAATGCGTCACATGCGATGTCCGGCGCAGAGCTCGATGCACTTTCCGATGATCAGCTCGCAGCCTGCATCGACAAATATGCGGTCTATGCGCGTGTGACACCGGCACATAAGCTGCGGCTTGTGCGTGCATTCCGCAGCCGCGGTGAGATCGCTGCGATGACCGGAGACGGCGTCAATGATGCACCGGCAGTCAAGGAAGCGGACATCGGCGTTGCGATGGGAAAGAACGGCACGGATGTCACACGGCAGGCGGCAGATGTCATTCTGCTCGATGACCGCTTTGACACGATGGTCGAGGCTGTGCGCGAAGGACGGACAGTTTATGCGAATATACGGAAGTTTGTACGGTATCTGCTGGCATGCAACATCGGCGAGGTGCTGACGATGTTTCTCGGAATTCTGATGGGGCTGCCGATGGTGCTCCTGCCGACACAGATCCTGCTTGTGAACCTCATGACAGACGGGCTGCCTGCGATCGCGCTCGGGCTGGAGCCGCCGGAGCCCGGCATCATGCGCAGACCGCCGCGCAGCGCACATGAGAGCTTCTTCGCAAACGGTCTGCTCTCGCGGATCGTGTTCCGCGGCATCTTCATCGCACTCTCTACGCTCGGCTCCTTCACGACCGTACTGCGCATGAGCGGCTCCCTCGAAGCGGCGCGCACCGGTGCACTTGTCACGCTGATCTTCTCGCAGCTCCTGCATGTATTTGAATGCAAATCCGAAGAAGGTACGCTGTTTTCCGTGAGATGGTTCTCAAACGGAAAGCTGATTGCGGCGGTGCTTTGCTCGGCGGCAGTCACCGCGGCAGGGATCCTGTTTCCGCCGCTGCAAGCCGTGTTTCAGACGGTGCCGCTCCCGACGCCCTGCCTTGCCGCAGCACTCGGATGCAGCTTCGCAGTGCCTGTCGCAGCCGCATTCACCCTGCCGCGCAGACAGCTCGAAGAACCTGTCAGAGCGGTCGGAAGGCGCACGGCGAACATGTAACAAAATCGCCCGTATCCTCGCAGATACGGGCGATTCCTTATTCGCTCTCAGTCACAAGCACACCTTTTTCTTTGAGCGCATCCTTGTACGCATCGGAAATGCATCCGGCGTCCACATGCAGCTGCTCCAGCGCATCCATATCAAGCAAGCCGGTTATGTCGAGGATCTCCGTGCGCAGCAGCGTCAGATCCCGGACGGTATCGAGATCCGCAAAGATCGAGCTGTCACGCAGATGCCAGATCTCCGCATGTGTCTGCGCATTCACCGAAGATTTAAGCTGCTCGCCGCAGGAAGTCCGCGAAATATCCAGATAACGGAGCGCGGGGCATTCCGAAAGCGCTTCCATATCCGAAATATCAGAATTCAGCAGCAGCAGATGCTTCAGCCCGGGCGGATGAAAGCCGCGCAGAGAAACTGTGGACAGCGAGAAGATCATGCTCTGGAGTGCCGGCTCTGTATTGAAGCGCTCCATGCTCTTTTCGCCGATATCCGACTCGATCACATACAGGTAGTCGAGCTTCTGGAAATCACACATCTGCGAGAAAAACGCATCATCTGCATGTTCGATGGACAGATACTCCAGTTCCGTGCAGCGGTTGAGCTCCGAGACCCTCGCGGCCGATGCGTCGATGCGGTCAAGCTCCTTCACATCGCGTGCGTAAATGTAATCCAGGAACACATGCTGCGAACGGTAATACACGATTCCGGCAGCAATCATGCAGACAGTAATCAGCACTGCCCCGATCACAATCCGTTTCTTAATCTTCGCCATACAGAACCTCCGTCTTTGCAGCATGCACCACAACCTGCGGGAACGGGATCTCGATTCCGGCAGCATCCAGCGCCTTCTTCGACACCTCCAGAATCCGCGAGGGCGCCGCAATATAATCTGATTTATTGACCCATGCAAAGACCGTCAGCTTCACGCCGCTGTCGCCGAGCTCTGTGACAACAACAACCGGCGGCGGATCCTTCAGGATCTTCTGCTCCGCGGCAAGCGCTGTGAGAATCGCAGACCGCGCCTTGTCGATGTCGGTGCTGTAAGACACCGAAAGCGACGGATTGACACGCAGCGTGCCCTTTTCGGAGAGATTGACGATCTGTCCCGCGGAAACGCTGCCGTTCGGGAGATAAAAAACGCGGTTGTCGAGCGCACGCAGCGTGGTATAGAGGATTGTGACCGATTCGACATAGCCCTCCGCATCGCCGACACGGATATAGTCCCCTGAGCGGAACGGTTTGGCAAGCATGATGAGGAAGCCGCCCGCCAGATTCGACAGGGTATTTTGCAGCGCGAGACCGATCGCGACACCTGCTGTACCGAGCAGCGTGATGACCGTCGCCGGAGGCACGCCGACCATCGAGAGGAAGACCGCCGCGAGAATCACATAGAGCAATATTTTTACAAAAGACTGCCCGAATCCCGCTGATGCTGCATCGAGCTTTGAGCGGCGCATCGCAAGCTGCACGAGCTTTAAGATCAGCCGCGCCAGAATCAGCCCGACGACAAACACGATCACCGCGATCACAAGCGACGGCAGGAAATTTGTGAAGCGCTTGCCGAGATCCACAAAGAATCCCGTTGCCTCCGCGACCGCCTGCTTCTCGTCTGTCAGATCAATCCCCTGCATCCGCATCGACCTCCCTGATCGCAGGATTCAGCTCTGCCGCATCTGCCGCACGGCGCGAGGACTTCACCTTTTTCGTATTGTTCAGCGGGATGATTTCATCAAATACCGCAAAATATTTCACCGGCACATAGCGGTTCAGGTGGCACTTGCCGAAGTACCACTGGTGAAAATCGCACTCGTGGATGAGATCCTCGAAGAATGCGTGAACCTCCAGACGCTGCATCGTGTCGATGCGCAGGCAGTCCTTGAGCGAGGCGGGCGGCTCGTGCGTGATGATGTAATCGACTGCATTGCCGCGGTCTTTCAGATTTTTCGCGGCGGCAACAATCTCCTGCACGGTCGGCTGCTCGCGCTCCCACCAGTTTTCGGCGGTGCGGAATTCAAAATCCTGACTGTGACCGCCGCCAAAGGTGAAGAAGGTGCGCCCGCAGATTTCATAGATCTCACCGCGCATGAGATGCACGAGATTCGGCGCGATGACACGCGCTTTTCCTCCGTTCCACGATGTGACCTTGTACTTCTCCAGCAGGTCGAAATTCTCATGGCAGCCGTCTACGAATGCGACGGTATATTTCAGTGATTCGATTTTCTTGCGGAGCTTCTGCTCTTTCTTGGAATTATCCCAGAAGAAGCCGAAATCGCCGCAGACGATCAGCACATCGTCCTCCCCTGCTTTCTTGAGCACGGGCGACTGAAAGCGCGTGAAATCGCCGTGTGTATCGCCGGTCACATAGACCATGCGGAATCATCTCCTTTCGTGTAAAAAGGTGTCGCATCCGCGACAGATTTATAATGGGGCTCTGCCCCAAACCCCGCCGGGGACAGCGGTCCCCGGACCCCGTTATAAATTCCGTCAGGATTTCATTGCGAAGCAATTTCATTCGCAGAATTTCATTGCGGAGCAATTTCTTTTTCATCTTTGCTCAAATCAAAGAGAAACTTTCAGAAGCTGCGGACAGCAGCGGCACGGAGCCCGTTTTTTGATATAATATGGTATAATAGAAAAAAGCTGTTTCGTTGCTGAAACGATATACTTTATTATACCTTGTGCGGGAGAAAAAGTCAAGTGCGGTAATTTTGCGCAAACCTGTAACGCCGCGCAGCGAAATCCCGTCTATTCTAGTGAAGGGCAATGAAGGAGGTGAAGCCGATGGAAGACAGCAGCATTCTCGCACTGTTTCACGCCCGGGATGAACAGGCGATCCGCGAAGCCGAACGGAAGTACGGCAGCGGCTGCTTTCAGATTGCGCTCGACATTCTCCATAACCGGGAGGATGCCGAGGAGACCGTCAACGAAATGTGGATGAAGGTCTGGCAGGCGCTTGCAGACACGGTGCCGGACAATCTCTTTGCATTTCTCTCGGCTTCCACCCGCAATCTCGCGCTCGACCGCCTCGACCGGCAGCATACCCGCAAACGCGGCAGCGGCGTGCAGCCTGTGCCGCTGGAGGATGTTGAACACTCGGCAGAGGCACGCGAGACTGTGGACAGCGCGCTTGACAGCCGCCTGCTCACCGAAGCCATTGAACGCTTCCTCGATTCCCTGAACGCCGGTCAGCGCACGATCTTCGTGGAGCGCTACACGAACGGTCTCACGCCCTCGGAGATCGCTGATGAATTCGGCATCTCCGGCAGCCGCGTGCGGATCACGCTCCTGCGCGTCCGGCGCAAGCTCGAAGCCTATCTCACAAAGGAGGGATTCCTATGACGGAACAGAAACTCACCGAACTGATGCAGCATATCTCCCCGCGCTATACGGAGGAAGCAGCGGCGCGTGCCGCAAAAGCAAAGCCGCGTTTCTCGCTCATGGGTGCGGCAGGCGTGCTCGCCGGTGCTGCAATGTGCGCCGCGGTCATCGGCGGTGTGATCTATGCAAGCCGGCAGAATCTGCCGGTGGAAACTGCAATGAATTCCGCTGAAAATACGCAGGCCGTTGCTGAAACCACAACAACCGCAAAAGCAGAACCCGTCAGCATTGTCACACGCATCTCGCAGGCAGCAGTCAATGAAATGCCGGAGGAGACCACGGTTCTTACCGTCGGCAGCACCGATACAACTGCACCGACTGCCGAGCCGGTTATTTTCCCGCCAGACAATACTTCGGCGGCTGCGGAAACAGCCGATACGAAGCCCGCGGAAACAGCTGCATCGACTTCCCTGCTGCCTTACCGCCATACCGAAGCGAAATCGGAATCAACCGCTGCGCAGACCACAGCCGCATCAACAGAAGAACAGACCTCATCTACAACGACAGAAGCCGCACCTGCTGAGGTTGTTTATCAGCTCGGCGATGTGGACGGAGACGGGTATCTCACCTATGCGGATGTGATGCTTCTCTCGCTGAAATGGAACATGGTTGCGAGCGGTGCAGACAAGGATGCGTATGTGATCTACCCGCAGGCACTGACGGCAGAGCAGATCGAGCGCGGCAACATTGACAAATCGCCTTCGACCTACTATGAAGGCATGAAGCTGTTGTATGACAGCCCGGATGAGATCCCGATCGACGGCATAGATGTTGCATATCTGACAAACTATGTCTCCTATGTCATGCGCGGCAATGCTGTGAGCCTTCAGGACTATCTCGCAGACTATGACAACCATGTGCAGGATGCGCTCACAGAGATGGAGTCCGGTCAGACAAGCGGCGTCACCAGTGCAGATGTTTACAGTTATCTTGAGCAGCATCCCGAGAACATCTGCAAGCCCTGCGAGCTGGATGACAGCATCATCGCGGGCGGAGATTACACCGCGTTCGTCAACCGGATTCAGATGATCGTTTCACACTATGCGCTGGATATTTGTATGCAATGCGGGAACACCAGAGTATCCACAGATCAGACATATCCTGTTATCACTTCCGAACAGTTTGACGCATTCGCTGCCTATCTCCGGGAGGTCTGCATTGCAAGATATGAAGCGCTTGGCGAATAACCGCATCTCATCCTCATGACAGCCAAAATCATCCTTCATATATCTGCGGGACAGCCCAACCGGCTGTCCCCTCTTTCTTTTCTTGACAATTCCCCCGCGCTGTGCTATAATACGATACGGATTCGCGGCGCATTTTGCCGCATATACTATGTGTTCGGGGAGGGGTGCAGATGATCCGGCGGATCCTCACATATCTCATGTCCTCCGGCATTGCAGTCGCCGTGGATTTCATCATCTTCACGGTTGCCGAGCATCTCGGGGCAGGCATCCCGCTTGCGACCGCGATCGGCAGGGCGGTCTCCTGCATCGTCAATTTCACAATCAACCGCAGAACCGTGTTTCAGTCAGACGGGAATCTCCCCGTGCAGTTCCTCAAATATATCGCGCTCGTGATCTTCTCAGGCAGCATCTCCGCGTTCACGGTCACAAAGCTGCAAAAGCTGCTCGGCATCGAGCCCGTGATCGTCAAGGCCTTTGTCGAGAGCCTGCTCTTTGTCTTCAATTACTTCGTGCAGCATTTTCTCATTTTTCGCAAGCCGAAGCAGGAAAACCGCGCAGAAACGGAAATTTCTGAAAACGGCGGCATGCACTCTTGACAGATGCGGCAAATTATGGTATAATAGCATCGAGAACTGTGCCCGCAGGATGCGGCACGCTCAATACAGCACAAGGAGGAATGTATCATGCGTCACATTCAGACCATCGAGACCCGCAGCCTTTGCGAGAGCGCAAAGAAGGGCGGCTGCGGCGAGTGCCAGACCTCTTGCCAGTCCGCCTGCAAGACAAGCTGCGGTATCGCAAACCAGCAGTGCGAAAACGAGCAGTCCGACAAGCACTGATCGGATCGCTTTACGCAGAGAAAAAGCCGCCCTCTTTTGCGGGGCGGCATTTTTCATAACAGGGAGATTTTACATGAAGAAGGCACTGAAACGCATCGGCATCGTTCTGCTGATTTTTCTGCTGATCGACGCGCTCATCATCGGCGGGCTCTGTATTTATCACCGCGCACAGCTTAAAAAGGAAGCGCCGCTGCGTGAGAAAACCGTCGGCACGCCCGTCACCGTGGACGGCGGCACGATGTATGTCTACACAGAAGGCGCGGGCGATCAGACGGTCGTTTTCCTCTCGGGCTACGGCACATCCTCGCCGATCTACGATTTCAAGCCGCTTTACAGCAAGCTGACAGACGGTTTCCGCATCGCAGTCGTGGAGAAATTCGGCTACGGTTTCAGCGATGAGACTGATCTGCCGCGTGATATTGACACCCTGCTCTCGGAGACACGCGCAGCACTCACAGGCGCGGGGCTCCGGGCGCCGTATCTGCTCGTGCCGCATTCCGCCTCGGGCATGGAGGCGCTCTACTGGGCACAGCAATACCCCGATGAGGTTTCGGGCATCGTCTTTTCCGATGCGGCAATTCCCGGGGCATTTGATACAAACGACTATAACGAAAATGCGCCGCTCGACAAGGCAATGGCGCTCACGGTGGACATCGGCTTATGGCGCGTGCTGAACCCGGATTCGACATACCCGGCGCTCAGCTCCCCCCTTCTCACCGATGAGGAGAAGCAGGTCTACCGCGCACTGTTTCAGGCAAACCGCGGCTCGAAAACGCTGATTCACGAAGCGGAATGCGGCGGGGAGAATATGAAGAAGGTCGAAGCGGGGGCGGTGCCCGAAATTCCGATGCTGTTCTTCACTTCAACCGGCTATATGCCGAACGACCCGGAGACATGGTGCTCTGTGCCGGACAAATACACGAACGGCAAGGCGGAGAACATCCGCTGCGACTGCGGGCACTATGTCCATGTGGAAAAAGCGGACGAAATGGCGGAGGGAATCCGTAAAATTGCGGCAGAGATCGCCGCGCAGGAGGAATAAAACATGATCCATCAGTATCAGCTCGGCGGCTACAACATCGTGCTGGATGTCTGCTCGGGCTCTGTGCATGTGGTCGATGCAGCCGCATATGACATGATCGCGCTCTATGAGCAGAAGCCGCGCGCGGAGATCATCGCGGAGCTCAGCGCAAAATATGCCGGTGACCCGGAGGTCACGCCGGAGGAGCTCGAAGCCTGCTATGATGATATTACCGCGCTGAAAGACGCCGGCAAGCTCTTCACGCCCGATACCTTTGAGCCGCTCGCAGGCGAGCTCAAGGCAAAGACCGCAGGCGTCGTCAAGGCGCTCTGCCTGCATATCGCACACACCTGCAATCTCAACTGCTCCTATTGCTTCGCGTCACAGGGCAAATATCACGGCGACCGCGCCGTCATGAGCTTTGAGGTCGGCAGGCAGGCACTTGATTTTCTGGTCGCACACTCCGGCAAGCGCCGCAATCTCGAAGTCGATTTCTTCGGCGGTGAGCCGCTCATGAACTTTCAGGTCGTCAAGGATCTGGTCGCCTACGCACGCAGTATCGAGAAGGCAGCGGGCAAGAATTTCCGCTTCACGCTCACAACGAACGGTCTGCTGATCGACGATGAGGTCATCGACTTCGCAAACCGCGAGTGCAGCAATGTGGTGCTCTCTCTGGACGGCAGAAAGGAAATCCATGACCGCTTCCGCGTGGACTACGCGGGCAACGGAAGCTGGGAGCGCATCGTGCCGAAATTCCAGAAGCTCGTCACGGCACGCGGCGGCAAAAACTACTACATGCGCGGCACATTCACCCACGCGAATCCCGATTTTCTCAAGGATATCGAGGTCATGCTCGGGCTCGGATTCCGCGAGCTCAGCATGGAGCCTGTGGTCTGTGCGGCAGATGACCCTTCGGCGCTCACAGACGAGGATCTGCCGGTCGTCATGGAGCAATACGAACTGCTCGCAGAGAAAATGCTTGCCTGCGAGAAGGCGGGCGAGCCGTTCACATTCTATCACTACATGCTCGACCTGACAGGCGGTCCGTGCATCTATAAGCGCATCTCGGGCTGCGGCTCGGGCACGGAATACATGGCGGTGACACCGTGGGGCGATCTCTATCCATGTCATCAGTTTGTCGGCGAGGAGAAATTCAGGCTCGGCGACATCTGGACAGGCGTCACGAACACCGCAGTTCAGGATGAATTCGCCGCATGCAATGTCTATGCGCGCCCCGAATGCCGCGACTGCTGGGCAAGGCTCTACTGCTCCGGCGGCTGCGCTGCAAATGCGTATCACGCGACCGGCTCTGTCCGCGGGGTGTATGAATACGGCTGCAAGCTCTTCCGCAAGCGCATGGAATGTGCAATTATGGTCGCGGCTGCAAAGCAGCTCGGGGATGTGTGATGCCGACGCCGATCTGCGATTTTGTGCGGAAATACGCGCAGTCCGACGCTGTCCGTATGCACATGCCGGGGCACAAAGGCGCTCCCCTGCTCGGCTGTGAGCCGCTCGATATTACGGAAATTGACGGTGCAGACGAGCTCTATACGCCCGAAGGCATCATCGCGAAGAGCGAACGCATCGCAGGCGGGATCTTCGGCTGCACAACGCTCTATTCAACCGAAGGCTCCTCGCTCTGCATCCGCGCAATGCTGTATCTTGCGATGCAGCATGCGGCAGAACGCGGCAGGCGCCCCCTGATCCTCGCGGCACGCAATGCGCACAAGACATTTGTCACGGCGGCGGTGCTGCTGGGCTTCGGCATTCTTTGGATCCCGCCGCAGAAGCATGAAAGCTATCTGAGCTGCACGGTCACGCCGGAGCAGATCGCCGAAATCTGCGCAGATACGGATATTTCTCCGATTGCGCTGTATATCACAAGCCCGGATTATCTCGGAAATGTCACGGATATTGCGGCGCTGTCTGCCTGCTGTCATGCACATGATATGCTGCTGATTGCGGACAATGCCCACGGTGCCTATCTGAAATTTCTGCCGGAATCACAGCATCCGATTGACCTCGGCGCCGATCTCTGCTGCGATTCCGCACACAAGACGCTGCCTGCCCTCACGGGTGCTGCCTATCTGCATATCTCGGACAGTGCGCCGGGAATTTGCAGAACGCGTGCAAAAACAGCAATGGCGCTCTTTGCATCGACCAGCCCTTCCTATCTCATTCTGCAATCGCTCGACCGCTGCAATGAAATCCTGCTGCACAGCTTCCGGGAACGGCTCAGAGATACGGTTTCGCTCGTAGATACACTGAAATCGGAGCTGAAAGCAACCGGATTTGTGCTGAAATACAGCGAGCCGATGAAGCTCACCATCGACGCAAAGGCATACGGCTATTCCGGTACGGCGCTCTCCGATCTGCTGCGGCTGCGCGGCGTGATCTGTGAATTCCATGATCCCGATTACCTTGTTTTAATGCCGTCGCCGTACTCATCCCCGGAGGATCTGCGTCTGACGGCGGATGCGCTGTGCGCTGTCCCGCAGAAGGATGCGATCACAGAGGCACCGCCTGAGATGCCCGCGCCGGAGACCGTCTGCACGCCGCGGGAAGCGATGCTCAGCGCGGCAGTGACGCTGCCCCTTTCAGAATGCACCGGGCGTGTCTGTGCAGAGATCACCGTGAGCTGCCCGCCCGCTGTACCGATCGTCGTCTGCGGTGAGCGCATCACGGAAGCCGCTGCGCGCTGCCTCCGCTATTACGGCGTCACCTCCTGTGCGGTGCTTGACAAACCGTTCATTCAATGATATAATGAGAGCGGCAGAAAACCGTGAAACGGATTCTGCCGCAGCAATCTTCATATCTGCGCCTGTGGTGAAACTGGCAGACACGTTGGATTTAGGTTCCAATGTCGCAAGACTTGCAGGTTCAAGTCCTGTCAGGCGCATCGCAAAAACCGCGTTTATGCGCGGTTTTCTTTCTATCTCTGCCCGAAAGTGAGGACAGCATGTCAGCAATCATCGAAATCAGAAACATCACAAAGGAATTCAAGGTATTAAACCGCCGCGAGGGTCTGAAAGGCAGCCTCAAAGATCTTTTTTCCCGCGATTACAAGATTGTGCGAGCGGTGGACAATATCTCCATGACAATCGAACAGGGCGAGATCGTCGGTTATCTCGGGCCGAACGGTGCAGGCAAATCCACCACAATCAAAATGATGACGGGTGTGCTGGAGCCGACCTCCGGCGAGATTCTCGTCGGCGGCAATGTGCCCTATCAGAACCGCACAAAGAACGCGCAGGAGATCGGCGTTGTCTTCGGTCAGCGCTCGCAGCTCTGGTGGGCGCTCCCGCTGATCGAATCGTTCAAGCTGCTCAAAGACATCTACCAGATCCCCGACAAGGAATATGACGGTATGCTCGCGCTGTATCAGTCGCTGGTCGATATCGAGCCGCTGCTGCACAAGCCCGTGCGGCAGATGTCCCTCGGGCAGCGCACGCTCAGCGATATTCTCGCGGCATTCCTGCACAATCCGAAGATCGTCTTCCTCGATGAGCCGACCATCGGGCTTGATGTTTCGATGAAGGCAAAGATCCGCACGCTGATCCAGGCGCTCAACAGGGAAAAGCACACAACAGTCATCCTCACAACGCATGACATGGGCGATGTGGACGCGCTCTGCCGCCGCATCGTCATCATCGACAAGGGCAAAATGCTCTATGACAACGATATGGAACATCTGAAAGGCTTTTTCGGCTCCTACCGCACGCTCAAGATCCGTGTGGACGGCGACCTGAAAGCGCATGCGGAGGAGATCGCGAAGGAGCTGCCGGAATGCTCCGTCTCCGCCGATGAGGAATGGATCTCGATTCTTGTGGACGAAGACAAAGCGACGGTCATGGAGGTGCTCGGCACCCTGCAAACAGCGCACAGCATCCGCGACATGCAGCTCCAGGAGATCTCGACCGAGGAGGTCATCAAGAAGATCTACGAGGAGGGTGTGCAATGAAGCTGAAAAAATATATCACGCTCACCCGTGCCGGCATCATCGAAGCATTGCAGTTCCGGCTGTCGTTTGTGGTCATGGTGATCGGAAATCTGCTCTATCTGATCGTTGTCTACTTCCTCTGGAAAGCGATCTATGCTTCCGCAGGCACCGATGTCGTCAACGGCATGACATTCAATGACACGCTGATCTATCTGGTGCTCGCGACGGCGCTCTTTAATTTCATGGAGATGTATACCGTCTGGGAGATCGGGCGCAATATCCAGTCCGGCAAGATCGTGCTCGATCTGCTGAAACCGATGGAATACCGCAAATACCTGTTCTGGTCATATTCCGGCACATTTGTCACGCAGTTCTTTCTCACATTCCTGCCGACATTCATCGTGGTTTCGGTTGTGACGCACGGCGCGGTTCCGCTGGGAATCAACCTGCTCTATTTCGTCATTTCGGTTGTCATGGCGGTGTCGATCAATTACAGCATCGACTTTCTCGTCGGCACAATCTGTCTCTACACGGAATCCATCTGGGGCATCAACATCATGAAGCAGGTGATCGTCCTGCTGCTCTCCGGTGCGACCATCCCGCTGGCATTCTTCCCGGAGCCGCTCCGCTCGGCAATGTATTATCTGCCGTTCCAGTCGATCTACAACGCGCCGCTCTCGCTCCTGCTGGACGGTGATCCGCAGCCGCAGACAGTGCTGACCACGCTCGGCATGCAGGCAATGTGGTGCATTTTCATGCTGCTGCTGAGCAAGGGCTTCTGGAAGGTCTCGCTCCGGCAGATCACGGTGAACGGAGGGTAAGCGCATGCAGAAGAAAGGTATCCGCTTTTATCTGCGCATCTACTGCAAGATCCTGGCGCAGGATCTGAAAAGCAAAATGAGCTACCGCGCAGATTTCATCATCTCGACCGTCGGCATGATCTTCACAAACATCTCCGGCTTTGTCAGCTTCTGGATCCTCTTCCGGAGCTTCCCCTCGCTGAACGGATGGAGCTACTACGAAATGCTGTTTCTCTACGGCTTCTCGCTCGTCTCCATCACGCCGGTGCAGTGCTTCTTCGACAACAACTGGAGCCTCAGACAGAATGTCTATTCCGGCGATTTCATCAAATACTGCTTCCGGCCGATCAATCTGTTTTTCTATTATCAGTCTGAGGTGTTCGACATCAAGGGGCTCGGGCAGCTTGCCTTCGGCATCGGCACACTGATCTATGCATGGGTGAAGATCGGTCTGCCGTTCTCCGTGCTGATGCTGCTCAAGATGACCGTCTTTCTGCTGACGGCATCGCTTGTCATGATCGCGCTGCAAAATGCTGCGGCGGCCTCCTGCTTCTGGATCGAGAACTCCTTTTATGTGCTCGATCTCGTCTGCCGATTCAAGGATTATGCAAAATATCCGATCACGATTTTCAGCCCGGTGTTCCGCTTCATCTTCACATTCCTGATGCCGATTGCATTCATTGCCTATTACCCGAGCCTTGTCGTGCTCCGCCCCGATGCGGTGCCGCTGCTCTCCTGGCTCTCCCCGCTCGTCGGCATCGCATTCTTCTTTGTCAGCTACAAGATCTGGATGCGCGGCGCGATGAAATACAGCGGCACAGGATCATAAACACGCGCAAAGCCTCCGCGGAACGGTATCTCCGCGGAGGCTTTGGTTATATTCTTACATTCTTCCCCATATTCAATCCTCCCCGATTCTCTGTATTCGGACAGGGTGCGCCGGATGCAGGAAGGGGATCTGCATGCCGCACGCTCCGTATCCTCTGTTTTTATTGTAATACATTTTCCCGCAGACTGCAATCACACTTTCGCTCATTTTCATGATTTATTTGCCCAAACTGAACAAGCGCAATATCACAATCATTACGCGGGATGCCCCGTTTCAAAGGACATCCCGCGCATGTGCTTTTATGCTGTTTTGCTTATGCCATTGCCGCAAGCGCTTCGATCGCCTTTGCGTTCGGATTCACCCTGCCTTCGATGATCTCTGCGCCGGGTGCGCTCGGCTGAAGATTCTGAGCCGCCTTGCCGAAGCCGCTGCCGCCGGAGGTCGCAAAGAGGATGATCTTCTTGCCAGAGAAGTCATAGCGCTCCAGGAAGGTGTTGATGATCGTCGGTGCAATATACCACCAGACCGGGAAGCCGAGATACACCGTGTCATATGCTGCAATGTTCGCATCCGTACCGGTGATCGCGGGGCGCGAGCTGTGATCGTTCATCTCGATGCTGCTGCGCGACTGCTTGTTCTGCCAGTTGAGATCGGCGCTTGTGTAGGGCACAGCCGGGGTGATCTCATAAAGATCGGCGCCCGCTGCCTCCGCCAGCTTCTTTGCAAGGCTTGCCGTATTACCGCTTGCGGAAAAATATGCCACCAGTTTCTTGCTCATAATAATTTCCTCCGTATATATGATTATTTGATTGACAGTGTTACCGTCACATCGCCGCTTCCAAGCAGGTTCTGCAAATCAGACTGCGTCATGTTTTCGATATTGGTCAGCATATGTGCGGGATTTGCCGTTTTCGGCAGCACGATCATGCCGAGCTGAATGTCATAGCGGATGCAGAGCTGCGGCACGCTGACGCCGTATTTCTTTGCCGTCTCCGCAATCGCCGGATTCTTCATCGCTTCACCGTGCGCCACAGGGGAATACGCTTCCATGACAATGCCCTTTGCCAGCGCACTGTAAGGCGTCATCGCGATATTGTCCTCCGCGCAGAGCATCGCCATCTCGCGCTCCTCCTTGCGGAAGATCAGATTGTAATGCCCCTGCACACTCACAAACTGCGCAAAGCCCTCGCCCTCTGCCAGCGCATTCGCCTTTGCAAGCTGCCAGGCATAGCAGTTGGAAATGCCGATAAATCGTGCTTTTCCGGCTTTCACCATGCGGTTCAGCCCGTCAAGAATATCATAGACCGGCGTGTTCCAGTCCCACATATGATAGATATAGAGATCGACATAATCCATGCCGAGATTTTGCAGACTCTTATTCAGCATGCGCTCAATGTGCTGCTGTCCCGTGATGCCCGCTTCGATCTCGGCAGGCGTGCGCGGCAGGAATTATGTCGCCACAACAACATCATCGCGCTTTGCGAAATCACGCAGCGCCGCCCGAGATACTGCTCACTTGTGCCGGACTGATATGCGATTGCGGTGTCAAAGAAATTGACGCCGAGCTCCAGCCCGCGCCGGATGATCTCACGGGAATGCGCTTCGTCAACCGTCCAGGAATGCTGCCCGTTTGCCGCATCGCCGAAGCCCATGCAGCCCATGCAGATGCGGGAGACCGTCAGATCGGATTATCCGAGCTTCACATATTACATTTTGCACCTCCAAGCAGTTCTGTCACGCAGGAATAAATCAGCTCATAGACGCTGTGCATGCGGAAATCGAGCTTTGCTTCCCGCATGGCCGTGAGCTGCTTTTCTGTCGCGACGGCGTAAGGATACACCCCGAACAGGAACGGGAAGAACACAAAGATAAACCGCTCGCAGTCAGCGCCGGGGAAGAATTTGCGGAGACATGCCCGCACCGCATCCAGCGATGCACCGTAGGCGATCTTGAATTCCGTCAGCCGCTCCGGGCGGGAATGCTCCTCCATGTCGTAGTGATTCATCGCGAGGAGCTTCAGAAGCTGCTCCCGCTTCTCAAGAGAATGTGCCAGTGCATCGGCGAACTCCTCTGCCGTCATGCTGTCACGCCCGGCTGCAAGCGTGCCGATCTCCCCTGCCCACTGCTCGTATTCCCGCTGCATCAGAGCAAGGAAGATCTCCTCCTTTGTCTGGAAATAATTATAGATCGAGGTTCTGGTGAACGATGTCACAGCACCGATCTCCTTGATCGTGATCTCCTTGAAGCTCATCGTCTGATAGAGCTGCTCACAGGCAGTGATGATCTCCTCTTTGCGCGAAGCAGTCAGCTCCGGGGAACCCTTTGGCATGACGGTATCCTCCTTTTTATTTTGACACGGTGTCACTATGTGTATTATAGCAGCATTCTGACACAATGTCAATACCCGATGCGGCGAAATTTGATTTTCGGCAGATTACACGAGAACATCCGGGCTGATTTGTGCGGTTTTCCTATCTGTATCGCACAGAAAACCGGCGCACTGTGATGACAGCACGCCGGTTCGGTGTGATTTGATGCAATTATGCAGGCAGCTCTGCACCCGCGAGGATGCGCAGCAGCTTTCTGAGATCCAGCATGGTCTCCGCGCCGTCGGTATCGACATCTGCCGCGCCGGAGGTGCTGATCTTCTGTGCGATTGTCGGGTTCATATTGCCGTCCTCTGCGAGGTAACGCGCAAGCAGCACTGCATCGACAAGCCCGTGTTCACCGTCGAAATTGAGGTCGCCGGGCATTGCCCTCAGCGCAACCGGCATCGTCGCCGCCGCAGAAGCCGTCCCCGCATAGCTCTTTGCATCCGCCGTGAGATGCAGCGTACTGTTTTCGAGGTCAGCCGCGCCGTCCGGGGTCAGGCGGAATGTGATCGAAGCCGCAGTGTCATTGTCTGCCTCCTTGACCGCTTCGATGCTGCACGGAATCTTTGCACCCGAAGCATCGGTCAGATAGAGGCTCTCTGCGGTAATGCTGTCATCCAGCATATGCTTTGTGAAGGTGACTGTCACGGCGCCGTTCTCTGCGGCTGCCGATTTCAGCTCAGACGGAAGCGTGCTCCGCATGCAGAGGTTGACATCGGTCTGCACCGGGAGAACCGGCAGCCAGTCGGACGCAGTGTCGTCATAGCCCTCTGCCGTGAGACGCACCTGCCAGAGACCCTCCGGCACATCCCATGCAAACCAGCCTGCCTTGTCGGTGATCTGCGGGTTGACCTGTTCATAGTCCTCCGCATTCCACTTGACCGCATTGCCGCTTTCATCCTGATAGTAGATCTCTGCCGTGACACCCTCAAGCGGATTGCTCGGCACCCATTCATACGCGATGCCGGAGGGGTCGATGATCGGGCGGACTCTGCCGTCGCCGCCGACTGCCGAGCCGGCTGTGATCGTTTCGTCAAAGAGACTGATCGCCTTGTCTACGAGCAGACCGACGCCCCATACAAAGCCGACTGCTGCGACAACAGGAAGTGCGACTGTTGATGCTGCTGCTCCGGCTGCGATCGCTCCCGCTGCCGATGCGACAATCCCGCTGACCGCGGCAGCGCTTGTCAGGATATACGAGGTCTTCATCATCGTCAGACCGATCGAATAGTTCAGCAGCTTGGTTTCATTCTTGTTGACATACTCATTCTTCGAGCCGATGATCGTCTTCTGCTCGTCAATCATGTGCATCGCAGCCGTGCCGCATTCTGCATATGCCATGCCTCGCTCGGTGACCTTATTAAACAGCTTTCCGTTCTTCGGGAACTTCTTTTCAATCAGATCACTGAGAGCCTGCTTGCCGACAGAATCGGAAATCGTCACAGTGAAGCTCTTGGCCGTTCCCGTCTTGTCCAGATTGAGCGCAGTGCCTGTAATCGGATTTTTTTCCACAACGAACTCGGTCACGATGGTACCGTTTGCAAACTTTGAGAGCTTGTCGGAATTTTCTCCGCCATAGGCAAGAAGCCGCAGC
The DNA here is from genome assembly GCA_016291435.1 of Oscillospiraceae bacterium. Classification (GTDB taxonomy): domain Bacteria; phylum Bacillota; class Clostridia; order Oscillospirales; family Ruminococcaceae; genus Firm-04. The sequence continues at coordinate 11,679 of JAEEXH010000012.1, read as the reverse complement.
AGCGGGTTGATGTTCCGGGTGTAGTCTCTCTGATATTTTTGCTCCTCTGTCAGCTCTGCGGCGCCGGGACGCGGCTCTGAAGGCTTCGGAAGGTCGAGATCAATCTCAGCGTCCATGCTGACATTTTCTGCGATCTCCTGCACCTCTGCGGTATCGGTCACTGCCTTGACGAGATACACATGATACATGCCGTCCTCGTCCGCAACGACCATCGGAGAAACATCGAAGCCGTATTTTGCGGGATCCTGCGCGACCTCCTGCGGGGTCACTGCCTTGCCGCCCATCATCAGGGAATCCTGCTGTCCGAGATAGGACACGATGCCGCTGGGCTCCTCGCCCGGGAGCGAGCAGTCATAGGCGGTGATGAGGCCGTGATCGTCGGAAGCAACAAGCTCAGCGTTTGTCGCGTTGACAAATGCCTCATACGGATCCGGCTCATCCTTCAGGAATTCCAGTGCCTCATGCCCGTTGATCTCCAGCGTTTCGGTGCCGTCGCTCTGCTTGTGGCTATATGCGACCTCGGCATGCTCCTTCGGGAACGCCAGCACATTGAGCGTGCCGGGGATCGTTGTGTCAAAGAAGCCCTCGCCGATCCATGTGCCGGTGCTTTCGTTGAATCTGAGCTCGATGAGAGATGCTTTTCCGCTTACCGTAGAGGAAACGAAGACAACTTCGCATGCGTTGTCTGCAAGCGTGACCTCAAAGCTGAGCGGCTTGCCCGGTCTGCACGGGAAGAACGGCATTGTGCCGAGCGTGAAGCTTTCGGTGATATCATAGGTGCGTTCATCATGTGTCATCATCACGCGGATGAGCTCATTCTGCGAAGCATCGCAGGTGACATCTGCTTCCTGCTTGAGCGAGCCGCAGACCGCCGTGATGTGCAGGATCTGACCGTTTTCTGCTGCGATTTCGATATTCGCCGCATATCTGCCCGTATAAGGCGATGCAGTCACAGTCTGCTCAGTGGCAGCGTCAGTCTGCTTGTTCTTCACACTGAGCGTGACCTCCTGCCCTGCGGGGGCATAGCCGGACAAGCTGAATGCCGCCGTGCCGTTTGTCTGCTTTGCGCGGTCAGGCGCATTGAGCGAGAGAGCCGGTGCGGGCACGCCCGAAGAAACGATATTCTTTTTATACCAGCCTGCCCAGTCCCAGTCATTGTTCTGCTTGACGCCGAGCGTGACCTTGACGGAGGTATCCTTTTCATCCGCTGTGCGGATGCTGAAGCGGATGACGCCCTCGGGCTGATCGGGATGGAAGCTGAAACCGCCCTGTCCCGCAGAGATATTCTCCGGCAGGCTCTCGCGGATGATGTCCGCACGCCATCCCGTGCTGACTTCGAGATACATGTCGGTCATCAGCTCGCGGAAGCGCGGGTTGACGCTGTAATACACGGTGTAGTGCGTCATCTTGTTTTCTGCATCTGCGGCAGTTGTGACATTGATGAAGCTGTCCTTTTTCAGCGCGACCACAAAGCGTTCATCATCGAGCGCATCACAGTTATCGAATGTGGTCGAATAGAATTTGTAGGTATCCAGCGGCGCGTCGATCGTGTCGAGCACGGTGCAGCCGCCGAAGGCACCCTTGCCGATCTCGGTGACGGATGCCGGGATATGCACGGTGCGGAGCGATGTCATATTGCGGAAGACATCTCCGGGGATCGTTGTCATTCCGTCCGCAAAGGTCAGCTCCTCGATGCCGGAATAGGCAAATCCGCCCCAGCCCTTTCCGGTCAGCGTTTTCGGAATCGTGATCTCTGTCAGGCTGAAGCATTCGTTGAAGGCATTGGCGCCGACCGTTTCCAGATTCGGGGGCAGCACAAGGTTTGTGAGCGCAAAGCAATCCTCGAATGCATTTTCACCGATCGAAATCAGGCTGTCCGGGAGCTGCACTGTAGTCAGGTTTTCCATCTGTGCAAAGGTGGTGTTGCCGATCGCTGTGATGCCGTCTGCGATTTCCAGATTCACAACACCGCTGTACTGGAACGGATAATACCCGCCGTATTCGGTCAGCTCGTTCGGAAGATAGAGCTCTCTGAGCGATTTTGTATCGCGGAATGACTCTCTGCCGATCGAAACGAGCGACTGGGGCAGATGAAGCTCCGAAAGCGCTGTGCAGCCGGTGAATGCATAGCCGTCGATCGTTGTGACACTGTCCGGGATTATGACCGTTTCGAGCGAGATGCAGTTTTCAAAAGCACGGCTCAGAATGATCCGCGGCGCAGTTGGCCAGATAATCTCGGTCAGCGCATCGCATCCGCTGCACACGGCAGACGGAATCTGCTCGGTATCCGGCGCAAATTCGATCTTTTTCAAATTCTTGCAATACTGGAAAAGGCCGTATCCGTAGCCTTCGTAGTAGCCGCCGAAGCGCTCCTCAACAGGCGCCATCTTCGGCAGACAGACAGATTCCAGCGCATTACAGCCGTAGAACGAATAGTTGCCGATCATCATTTCGTTCTCCGGCAGACGCAGATCGGTCAGGCTGTCGCAGTATGAGAACGAATTATAGCCGATCTTCTGCACTGTGTCGGGAATCGCAAGCGTTTCAAGCCCGCTGTACTGGAAGGCATATTCACCGACCTCGGTAATATCCGGATTCCAGTTGATCGTTTTGAGCGCCGTCGATTCTTTGAAGAACTTATCCGGAATCTTTGTGACCCCGTCCTCAAAAGAAACTGTCCCGAGCGCACTTTTCTTGAAAACGCTCTCTCCGGCAGTGACCTGCTTCGGCATAGTGAATTCCGTGATCGCGGTTTCCTCAAAGCAGGCGTAGCCGAACGCCGTCACGCTGCGCGGCAGATAGAGCGTTTTCAGGCTCTTGGCGCCCGATGCAAGATACTCCGGCACGGTCTCCATGCCGTCTGCAATCGTCAGTGTCTCAATGGAAGAATCGCTGAGTGCAAAGCGCGCCGCCGTGACCGTTGCGGGCAGCACGAGCGAGGTGATGCCGGGGCAGTTCTCGAAGATACTGCTTCCGATTTCGATCAGACCGTGCGGCAGCTCAATCCCGGTGATGCCGGAATCCTTGAATGCCCCCTGACCGATCTTCTGAATGCTGTCCGGCAGCGTAATGTCGGTGACCGAAGCGCACTGAAACGCATATCCGCCGATCTCGGTCACTGTATCAGGGATGACGACCGTGCGGATATGCGACGAGCCGTAGCAGAGATCCGTCGGAACATACTGCGCGCCGTCTTCCAGAATGATCTTCTCAATGTAGCTTTCGCGGAAGGTCGAGCCCCAGCCGCCGATATAGGAATAGCTCGCGATCGAATCGAGCGGAATGCCCTTCGGGAGCGTCAGCTCTTTCAGGCTTTCATCGCCCCAGAAAATATTGTCCTCCAGCCTTTGCAGACCCTCCGGCAACTGAACCGACGAGAGCGCAGGCATACTTTCAAATGCACAACGTCCGATTTTTGTGACGGTCACGCCCAGCACGGAATCCGGCACGCGCAGCGAAGTGACCGTTGCCTTGTCCTCGCCGGTATAGCCCGTGATCGTGGCAGCGTCATCCTTGATCTCGTAGCTGAAGCCGTCTGCTGTGGTGCCCTCGCCGTCTGCCGAGAGCACATAGCCCGGCATCGTGAACAATACCTGCGCTGCAATGACCGCAGCACTGACAAAGGCACACCGTCGTTTCCATTTTTTCTGTGTCATACGAATCCTCCTCACTAAAAATGAATGTCGGGCTTTGTGGATTTTCATAAAATTACATTACTATTTGCAATATAATTATTTATACTTTCCATTGTAGCATCCAAAACAGAATCTGTCAATAGCAATTTCAGATCTGTCAGATGACAGTTTTGAAATCTCCGGATTGTTTACATTTAGTTCATAGACGAGTTCACGTGAGATATGTTATAATGAAGAAAATGACCACAGGGGGACAATTTATGATATATCATGAGGCGCTGAATCAAATTCTGAAACAATATCATATCACCGCGAAGTCGCTGTCGGAGGCCTCCGGCATCTCGCCTGCATCGCTGAGCCGCTGCCGTCAGGGCGCAAAGCTGCCGGATCCGCAGAAGGCTGCTGCAATCACAGAGAGCATTCTCGCGCTGATCGCCGCGCAGGGCACTGAGCTCTCCCCTTCCCGGACAGAGGAGCTGCGGCAGATGCTCGCAACGCAGAAGACCGTGTTTCTCTGGGCACGGTTTGATACACTCCTGAAAACCATGCAGATCCCGCTGAAGGATCTTGCGGAATATGTGCAGTTCATGCCGTCCTATCTCTCAAAAATCCGCACGGGCAAGCGCTCGCCCGGAGACCCGGAACGGTTTGTCCGCGGGATCAGCCGCTACCTGACCGAAATGCGGAGCGGCGCTGCTGATCTCGGGATCCTGCACGGGCTGACAGGCTGCACCGGCAAAGAAGATCTCGCCTACACCACGGAGCGCTGGCTGCTTGGAAATTCGGCTGAGACACCCGCCAAAATGTTGCAGTTTCTTCGGCGGCTTGACGGCTTTGACCTGAACGAATATCTGACCGCGGCACGCTTTGATGCGCTTGAAGTGCCGGCGGTGCAGCCTGTCCCGCCGCTGCATACGGATTACTACGGACTGGAGCGCATCCGTCAGAGCCATCTTGATTTCTTCCGCCTGACGGCGCAGTCGGAATCCGCGGCGCCTGTCTTCATGCATGCAGATCTGCCAATCACCGATCTCGCAGAGGACCGCGCATGGATCACAGAATGGATGCGGTCGATCGCCGTCTGCCTGAAAAAGGGTCTGACGCTGCGTGTGGTGCATAATGTAGACCGCCCGCTCGATGAAATGCACATCGGGCTGGAAGCGTGGATTCCGCTCTATATGACCGGGCAGATTGAGCCGTATTATTTCCCGGAGACCAGCGCCGGGGTATACAGCCATGTGAACTTTATTTCCGGCGCAGCATATCTCTGCGCAGAAGGTGCGGACGGCGCACCTGCGGATACCTGGCACGAGCTGGACACCACGCAGATCAAGGTCGAAGCAGCACAAAAAAAAGCCGCCGCACTGCTCATGAAGGCACAGCCGCTGATGGAGATCTACACCGCGTCAAAGGCAGTGCTGTATCAGCAGACTCTGACACAGCGGATCAAGGAGAAGGGCGCACTGATGATCCTGCATCCCTCGCTTCCGCTGCACTCCATGCCGGATGGCATGCTCGCGGAGATCCTCCGGCGCAATGATGTTCCGCAGACACAGGCAGAGCGCATACTTGAGTTTGCCGCCGTGCAGCAAAAAGGATTCCTGCGCGCGCTGACCGCCGATCCGGTCACGGAGGTGATCCCCGAGCTGACAGAGGCACAGTTCACGGTTCACCCGCTGCGGCTCTGTCTCTCCGACTGCTTCTGTGAACTCCCGCTGACCTATACCTACGCAGAATACTGCCGTCATCTCGAAGCACTCCGGGATCTTCGTCACCCGCGATACCGGCTGCTGCTCCGGGAGGAGCCGGTCTTCCGCAGCATGCAGCTTTCCGTGAAAGAGGGAAAATGGGCTGTATTCTCGAAGACCAACTCCCCTGTCACACATTTTGTCATCCGTCACCCGAAGATGCTCTCTGCCGTGCAGAGCTTTGTGCGGAGCGTGCTGGCGGGCGAAGCATAACATATACATATATATCGGGCACTCTGTTCAGATACAGGGTGCCCGTTTTTTTCCTCCCCCCTCCGGGATCCATCTTCAAAATTTGGTATACTGTTCTTGCGGGAAATACAATGTCCCCGAAAAAACACTGCCGGAAAGGAAGGATCATGATGAAAAAGAAGGTAAAGGTTTTGGCAGCATTCTGCGGACTGGTGCTCGGCGCAGGTGCCGTCGGTCTGTTCTATGTGCCGGAAGTACTCGGCGGCGACGTGGGAAAGACAAAGGTCTACACCGATGAGGGCGCTGCCTCCTACTGCGGTTTCAAGATCGAGGGCGCATTTGATACCGTCACGACCTCACGCATCAAGGAGCCGCTTCTGGATAAAAACCAGACGCAGATTGGCAGCGCAGTCATTGAGATCGCTGTTGTCCGCAAGCAGATGCAGAACGGCATCTATTCCGATACCGTGCTCACGCGCACTTCGCTGAGCACAACCGCGGACAACGCATATATAATGGCTTACGGCATGACCATCGAACCTGAGGACAAAGAGAATGTCACCCTCACAAATCACTGCCCGATCAATCAGGGCGGAACGACCAACCTCACGCCGCAGGTCGGTGCAGAATTCGGCACCGACGGTCCGGCGCTCACCTTCTCCGTCGGCACGGAACTGGAATTTGCCAGCCTTGAATACAACGATATGACCGACAAGTATGCTGAAAAGTACGGCGTCTCATACAGCTTTGACCGACCGATCTTGAAGATCGACACGAATTCGCGCAATAAGGAAGCGCATTGCAAGAACTCGGTTCTGCTTGGTTTCGCCAGCTATGAATCTGAGCTGGCGGAATATGATCTGGATCTGACCGCCGGTATGCTGTTCGAGAAGCAGTCATTCCTGGACACACATCTATATGCAGATGCTCTGAACTATCAGATTCATGTCGGCAGCACAGACTGCCTGCTGACAGAACAATGGTTGGGCGCCATCGACCCTTTCATCGAAGCGATGCAGTTCTCCGATGTGACCGCCGAAACCACTACAACAACCACTACCACAACGGTCACAACAACCGCAACGGCAAAGAAGAAGCCCGAGACAACCGCACCGAAGACCCAGCCGACGGAGCCTGAGACTGTGCCCGTCACACAGGAAAGTATCACAGTGCCGAGCACAACTGTGCAGACTTCGGCCGCAACGAGACCGACCACTGCGGCAGTGCCCGAAACACAGCCCGCTCCCGTGACCGAAGCGACACGCGAGGTCACAACAGCAGCCGCAGCCGCCGAAGCGATAAACAGAGCCGCAGATCTGATCAGCAGCGCACCGGTCTTCACAGAGCCCTTCTCGTGCAATGTTGACTACTACATCGTTCCCTGCTCGAACACGAATGTTTGTCTGACAGCAGCAGGCAAAGCGGAAAAGTCGAAGATCACCGTCGAGAACATAGCGGGCTCTGCCCTCCAGAAGTGGCATCTGGAAGAAAAAAACGGCGGATACTATATCGTAAACACCGCAACGAACAAGGTTGTCGATATGAAAGTCAATTCCGTCAGTGAGCTCCGCGACTTCAAGGGTGTCTGGCTGCGCGACAAGTTCTCTGACGACCCGGAATTTGATAAGACCCAGACCTTCACGGTCACACCGCTGGGAGACGGCACCTTCAAGTTTGTTGTCGCATACAACCCCACCTACACGCTCGATATCTACGGAGATACAACGCACGCAGGCGCAGCCGGTCAGCTGTATCATCAGCTCGGCAGCTTCGGCACGCAGGTCTTCCTTCTGATCGAGGCATAAAGCAGTGCAGCCCCTCTGCATGTTCCGCAGAGGGGCTGCACTGTTTATAAAGGAGGATTACATCACATGATCGGAGAGGGGCGCTGCGGCGTCTCTCTGTTCTGTGCAGCGAACCGTCAGGCACTGCGCACCGCTGTAAGTGCAGGTATAGAGCGAAAGATCCCAGTCGCTGCTGATCATGTATTCCACCGCAGTCGGCTCGACAATTTCAATTTCACCGATCAGGTATTTGTGTACGATCCCGGCAGCATCCGTGAAGCAGATCTCATCGCCGATCTGTAAATTCCTGCACTGCCCGAAGCTGCTGCGGTAATTATGCGCCGCGATGACAAGGTCATGCGTTTCCGCAGAGCCGTAATACCGGCAGGGCGCACGGCGCAGACGCTGTGCATCCCATGTATCCATGACCGGAAGCTCCATCCCGAGCGTCGGGAATGTGAGATAGCCGATATAGTTGTAGCCGTCCAGCGGGATGACCGTATCTGCCTCATCAAGCGGAATAATCGAGACGGAGAATTTTCCGTAATAGCGTTTTTTTGTCAGATATGTGGAATTGCTCGCTGATGAAAAAATGCTTTCCTGAACTCAATGAAAGCGCAAACGCAGTCCTTGCATTGCGCTCTGAAAATCCTGAACAAAGTTGCAGCATTTGCTTCAACGAAATGAATAAAGATGACTCAGGAATAGAAAAAAATATAATCATCAGAAAAATACTACTTGACAAACAAGTTATTTTGTGATATACTGTATGCGGTTAGCGGACGATAACTACTTAAGAGCGAACACGCTTCGCTCTTATGCTTTGTATCAGGGTTAGCCAAATCTAACTTAAGGAGAATCTGTATGAAGAAACTTGCAATGATCCCGGCTGCGGCGATTGCAGCGATGACAATTGCACCCCTTTCCGCATCTGCGGAAGATGCGGTGCTTTACGGTACCATGAACATCCCGTATACCGATTTCTATGCGGCTGAAACGGGCGATTCAGCCGGCGAAGTTGACGCTGTAACCTCTGCAACCAAGAACAAGGCGCTGAAAAACGGTGAGGGTGAGCTGTTTGAGGGCACATATAACAACGGAACAGACACGATCCTCGGCGTTGTATATCCGGTTGCAATCACGCAGGCAGACCTTGATGCGCTCGGCACAAACAACTATGGATTTACTGCTTTGGAAAGCCAACCGGAAGCATACAAAAACGTGACCGTAACAGACGGGAAAGCGAGCTTTTCTGCCGTGCAGGATGCCGCACCGGAAACAGCAAATCTCGGTGTCAGACTGTCGACAGAAACGCCGTGGGGCGATTATCTCATTGACCTGACCGATCAGCCGGAGGGCTTTGATACGAAATACCGCGGTGCAATCCTGAAAACCGCAGACGGCAAAGCATATGCCATGCGTCATGAACAGAACATCTGGCGCGGAGAGATCGCATGGTCTTCCGGTATCAAAACCAGCGAACCCCACGGCAATCAGCTCGATTACAGAATGTATGAGGGACTGATGGGCAGCACGGTCAAAGAGATCGTTCTGATTACGAAAGCAGGCTATATCACAGTCAATACCGACACCTATATTCCTGTGAAATTTGCAAGCACGCTGACAGTGAACAATGCTGATGCCGGAACCGGCAGCACAACATTTACTGCGGAGGGAATTCCGGCGGATTATCAGAAGAAATATGCAGTTGCGGAAGGCTTTTCTGTTACAGACGGCACGATCAGCTATACCGATGCCAAACCAGGCAGCTATACACTGACAGTTTCGGATAACGGCGGGAAATATGCCGACATCATCGCTTCCTTTGTGCTTGAGACGGATGCACTGCCGGTTCAGTACAAGGACGGTAAGCTCGTAAAGGCAGATACCGCGACAGATGCTGAAGCCGAGAACTTCCTGAAGAATCTTGCGAAGGTAGAAGTCGGTGAAACTGCGTATAACGCATCCGGCAAAGGCACGGTCAAGATTTTTGATGAGAACGGCGCAATCAATTTTGATGCAGAGTCCAGAAACGGCAAAGTTTTCGCAGACGGTGCAAACGGCACTTACACGCTGACCGTCACAGCAACCGGCTACCGCAATCCGCTGACAATTCAGATTGCGGCCCAAACGGCTGAAACAACGACATCCGTTCAGACTACCGCACAAGCGACCACAACGACTGCAAAAACCACAACAGTGACAAATAACAGCAACACAACAAATACATCACCCGGCAAGAGCAATTCCGCGCCGGAAACCGGTGACGCCGGCATCGGCGTAGTCGCTGCTTTGGCGTCGGCTGCTGCGGCAGCTGCCGTTCTGACACGCAGAAAGCGCAGCAGCTGATATGCTGTTTGCCATCGCTCTCCTGATCGCGGTTGCCTTCTCGGTTTTGTGCGGGAAGGCACTCCGCAAGCATCCCGCGCCGTTTTATCTGACGGCGGCGGTGCTCAGCATCGGAACAGTCATTCTTGCAAATGCACGCATATCCATGCCTGCATTTTTGCAGCAAAATGTGATTGCGCTGTTTACAAAAAGCATTCTCGCAGCGGCATTCTGGGCGGTTGTCATGTGGACGGGTGCATTACCGAATCAGTCAGAACTCCGGAAAAAGCTGCTGCCGCAGCGCGGTCAGCTTTCGATCTTTGCTGCGATCCTGACGCTCGGTCACGCAGTCGGTCTGGGCATTTCGATGTTCCCGCGATGGCTGACAAAAGCCGATGCGCTGAATCTGACGGTCAGCATCGTTCTGATGCTGATTATGCTGCCGCTGACGGTGATCTCCGTACAGAAGATTCGGCGTAAAATGAAGGCGAAAACATGGAAGAACGTACAGCGCTGGGCGTATCTGTTTTATGTGCTGATTCCGGTTCATGTGATTGTGCTGAATCTCGCAAAAGCAAAGCGCGGCAATCCGGAAGCGGGCGTGAATCTGATTGTCTATCTGGCGGTATTTCTCGGATATGCCGTTTGCAGAGTGCATAAATGGTATGTCACAAAGAAGAATCCGGAGCGCCGAATCGGTGCAAATCTTATTTCATGGTGTACATTTCTGACCGGAATTGCATTATTTGCGGCGGCAGTATTTCCGCAGAAGCAGGCTGAAAACACACCAACAAAAATTGCGGAAATCCATGAAGAAACTACGCAGACTGCTGAAACAACAACTTTCACAACAGAGACCGCAGTTCAAACCGGTGCGACAGTGACCACAACGGTTACAGACAACACTGAAACAACAGAAAATACAACAGAATCAACGAGCGATGGTATCACGGAAGGAACAACAACTGTTGATACATCGGAAGTCAGCACAGAAGCGCCGGAACAAAATGAACCGGCAGACATTCCGGAAAATGAACCGGCAGATACTCCGGAAACCGTACCGGCAGAAACAGACCCGCCCGCACCGCTCCGCATCTATCAGGACGGCACATTCACTGCGGCAGCTTACGGCTATGACGGCAGCATTACGGTTCATGTAACGATTCTGAATGACACAATCACAGACATCACTGCCGAGACAGAAGAGAGCGACGCTTCCTATTTCATTGATGCGAAAGGTGCTTTGATTCCGGCAATCATCCGCAGTCAGGCGGCGGATGTAGATGCCTGCTCCGGCGCGACATACAGTTCAAACGGCATTATGGAAGCAGTCCGCACAGCATTGGAGCAAGCGAAATTATGAGAAAAACAATCGTTACGGTCATGAGCGGTATCTGTATGATACCGCTTTTGACTGCCTGCGGAACGCAGGAAGATACTGTCAAATCCGCTGATATTTTTGCAATGGACACCTACATGAATCTCAAGGCATACGGCAGGGATGCAGAGGCGGCAGTCGCAGAAGCAGAAGCACGGATCTATGAGCTGGAACGCGCTTTTTCCGTCACAAATGACGCAAGCGATATTGGGCAAATCAATCATGCTGGCGGGCAGCCTGTGACTGTTTCTGCCGATACGGTTTCCGTTTTGCAGACAGCGATGCAGATGAACAGCGAAAGCGGCGGCGCACTTTGCATCTCAATGTATCCGGTGCTGCGGGCGTGGGGATTTACAACCGGAGAATACCGGATTCCGGCACAGAATGAGATTGCAGAGCTGCTGCAATACGCCGATGATACGAACATTTCTGTGAACGGTCAGACTGTGCAATGTCCCGAAGAAACAGAAATTGACCTCGGTGCTGTCGCCAAAGGGTATACCGGTGATGCGGTCATGAAAATCATGCAGGAACATATAATCACCTCCGCGATCATCAATCTCGTAGGCAATGTGCAGACACTCGGCAGCAAGCCGGACGGCAGCGCATGGACG
>JAEEXH010000154.1 GCA_016291435.1 Oscillospiraceae bacterium | reverse complement strand
GTCTGAATAACGGCACCATCAATATCACCGGCGGAGATATTCTTGCATCTGCAACCTATTATCAGGTGAACGAGGCAGCCAATAATACAATCATCAACGCTTCACAGGTGACCGTGCTCATCTCGCTGACGGAAGAGCAGGTAAAGGATCAGGAGGTCAATGTGACGGACAGAGCGAACGGCACGCCGATTATTTCCTTTACACCCGATAAAAAGTTCAGTTACCTGCTGCTCTCGAGCGACAAATGGGATTATGAGGGCAATTATAAAATGACGATCGCCGGCAAAGAGCTCACAGGAAGCGAAGAAGCGGGGACAACGATCACGGAAAACGGCCTGGTCATTGAATTCCTGAATGCTTTTCTCAAGGAGCCCGAAGCCGCTGTATATAATGTCGATATCGACTGCGACGGCGAAGAAGAGCTTGAAGATCTCGTGCTGCTCGCAAAGATCATCGGCGAGGATGACGGCATCAGGAATTATGTGACTGCCGACATGACGGCAGCAGCAGATGTCAACGCAGACGATGTGCTGGATCTCCGCGATCTGCGTCTCGCAATGCAGATCTTCGCAGGACAGGATGTATCCGCCTGATCAAAAAGCAACAGAAAAATGCGGCAGTAACCGGATGAAACGGCTTACTGCCGCATTTTTGCGCACCATAAAAAAATGTGGACAAAATCACAAAATGCTCTTGCATTCATGAGAAAAATATGTTATAATTATTCTGTATCATAATATGCCATAGATGATTCCATGCATTCCATATATAAAGGAGGCTTCCTGTCCTATGCTTGAACGTGTTTTCACACGAGAGGATGCCAAAAGCATCATCCGTACCAATTCTGAAAAAGTCAAGCTGCCTGCTGATTTTACTGTCATCGGGCGCGGTGCGCTCGCCGGATTCTCGCAGATGAAGGAACTGATCATCCCCGAAGGGGTGCGCAGGATCGAATCGCATGCATTCTTTATGCGCAGCTTCAAGGATGCCAGCAATCTCGAAAAGCTGACGATTCCCGCTTCTCTGACAGATTTCGGGCAGTGGTGCTTCTTTGGCTGCAACCGCCTGACCACGATCACACTGCCGGAGGATTTCCCTGAGCAGAAAGCACTGGAGCTCTTCTCTCATGTGCCGGAGGCAACGCTGAATTTCGGCAAGAAACTGCTCTTTGCCGCACGCTCGAAAACCGTGCAGCAGGTGATGGATGAAGTCGGCGGCTTCCTGACGCTCGGCAGTGCTTCTCTGCTGCAAGTGCAGGACGGCACACTGGAGATTCCGAAGAATTACATCGGTCTGACTTCGCATGCAATGCGCAGCGTGATGAATAAAGGCGTCAAGCGCCTTGTGCTCCTGCCGTCACTCCGTACCATTGCGCCGAACGCGTTTTCGATGCTGGATATGCTCGAGGAGGTCGTTTTTGCAGAGGGCACGGATCATATCGACAACTATGCGCTCTGCGGCTGCAAGCGGCTGAAAAAAATCACAATTCCCGAATCTGTAAAATATATCGGAGCAGGCGCATTTATGAATCTGCCGAGCCTGGAGTCGATCCGGCTTCCGTCTGAGCTCGGCGAGATCTGTGACGAGCTGTTCTCCGGCTGTACCTCTCTGAAAAAGGTCATATTCGGAAATAAGATCCGTATGATCGGTCCCGGCGCGTTCTACGGCTGTACCGCATTGCAGACGGTTATGCTGCCGGAGTCGATTGAAAGCATCGGCAACAGTACATTCTGGGAATGCACCGGGCTGCAAAGACTGTATATTCCGCGCGGAACAAAGGCGCTGAGTCCGTCTTCGCTCTGCAACTGCCCGGCACTGACGGTGCTCTATATGCCGCGTATTGTCAATGATCAGCTTGAAGCCAAGCGCGTGTTCGGAGATGTCACAAATCCGACAATCACATGGCTCGATGATGATGTGGAGCGTCCTGACTGGGATCTGGACGAGGTACTGCCGGATCTCTCAGAGATTGAGGAGGAGATCCCCGAGGTACCCGCTGAGCTGCCCGTCACGCCGCAGGCGCCGCAGAATGCATCGCTGCAGGATACCTTCGGCACAGGCAAGAAAAAGGCAGCACCCTCCGCTGCTGCACAGCAGCCCGCAGCAGGGGAGCCTGTTGATGCGGAGCGTGTGCGCCAGCTAGAAGAGACCATTGCGTCTCTGCGGCAGCAGGTTGCTGCATCCGGCACCGCCGCAGCGCAGTCCGCTGTCGGCACGCCGGTGGATGCTGCACGCGTGCAGCATCTCGAAGAGACCATCGCAGCACTGAGACAGCAGGTCGCCCAGTCCGGCGGCGCAGCAGCAAGCGGCGGTGCGCCCGTCGATGCAGAACGTGTCCGT
>JAEEXH010000084.1 GCA_016291435.1 Oscillospiraceae bacterium | reverse complement strand
TGTCTCATTGACTCCAATTTACTCCATAGACTAAATTGGACTGTCCAGATTACTCCATGGAGCTGGTTGGAGTTTATTATACCATTTTGGACATCGGAGGTCTAGGCGCGGATGGTTTTACGGTTACGCTGGGAGTAGTTTGCGCTTACATCATATAGCACCTGTTTCATCTATGAATCCTTGTCGTTCAGCAGATTCCAGAAAGAAGTGATACGTCTTTTCATAAGAAGTAGATAAGCAGCGCCCCAGACTACGCTAAGGAACAGTGCCTCGGGAATACTTCCGCATATCTGATCAAGTGGCAGTATTGCCTTAATACTGTAAAATAGTATTCCAAGTACAGCATTCCATACTGTAATTAAGGAAATATCCTTCCACGGAAAAATCTTTGAAAAAGGAATATCTGTCAGTCTTGCGGTGAATATCAGTTGAATCATCTGAACAGCCAATACAGACAAAAATGTTGCAATGGCGGGACCGACCATACCTAAGACCAGATACAGAAGGGGATTCAGAATGACATTGAGCAGCAGTGACAGGACACTGCACATCAGAATTGCTTTGTTTTTGCCGCAGGAATTCATAATGATGCCGAAATAGGTACAGCGCAGCAGCAAATTTAGTGTATACACCCGGAACACACTGACACCGGCAAGATATTTCTCCGAATACAGAAGCGTCAGTGCATCCTCAGCAAAGGTAAACAATCCGGCAGTCAGGAACGCCAAGAAAATATAGGCAAGCTCTGCTGAAATCCCCCACAATTTGACAGCATCCTTTTCCTGATGGTACTTTATCATGACTACCAGCTTCGGCATGAGCACTGCTGTGATGGAAGTCGGGATGATCGTCAGCGGCAGCTCCTTGGCGGCATTTGTATATATCGCCATCTGTTCGGTGGTCATCAGTTTTCCAATCATGAGCTTGTCAAGCTCAATGCAGAGTGTTCCGACAATTCCAGCCAGTCCAAGCGGAAGAGAGAACGCCAGCATCTTCCGGATCAGTGTGCCTTCCAGCTTTACCCGCAGACCGCCGCACTGTGCAGAAACGATTGCATAAACCGAAAATGCATTCATCATATTCAGTACAACTGTACCGATTATATACGCCTGAAAACCATAACCGAGCCACTGCAGTGATGCAATCATGATGAGATTCAGCATCGCTGTTATCAGACGGTAAACAATCAAAAATCGCGATTTATGATAGATGACCAGCACATTTTCAATGCTGCTCATAATTATCATCGTCCAAGGGGTCAAGGCGAGGTAATAGTAAAACTGACAGATTGTAGGATTCTGGAAGTATGCTTCCGCCAGCGGAATGGAAAGCACCAGAACGCCTCCAATGACAATGCTCAGAAGAGTACTCAGCGTGTAGTACACAGAGAGAAATCGCTGGCGTTCTGCATCTGACTCCGCACGCGCGAGAAAGAAGTTGATGCAGTTGGGCAGTCCCAGCATGAGCAGAGAACATGCAAGGTTGATGATCAACAGCATCTGGGAATATGTACCGTATTCCTCCAGTGTCCGGAACCTTGCCAGCAGCATGGAAATGACCATGCCGATTGCCATGGTGAGGACCTTGGAAAAGGTCAGGCTGAGGGCTTCAAAGCCAACTTCGGACTTATGCCACTTCATGCGGCTGTCCCATGCTGCAAACATTCTTCATAATCTGCTCCAGACATGTAGTAAGATGTTCATAACTAAAATCGCGGACAAGTGACTCCGGTGCCTGATAATCCAGATGTCCGACTGCAATTTTCGTGCGGTATGCTTGCAGCAGCCACTGCATCAGCGGAGCTTCCAGTTCTCGGCGGCAAACCTCAAAGCAAAAGCCGTAATGGTATTTCTGCTGTATTTGATACAGCTCACTGTACGGTTTTTCGCCGCTGAGAATCGCAAGAATCAGGCGATTGGCACGAATTCCTTCGTAAAATTTACCTGTGATAACGCCCTGACTTTTTTTCGTATTCCATGACAGAACTAAAAACAGATCTGACTCTTTCTGCAGCAGTTCAGTCTGCGTGCGATTCAGATATCCGCGGTCATCCAGAATTGACAGCAATCCTATTTCTGCAAAAGATTTGCGCATTTCCTCCGAGTTGCTTCCAGCATACAAAAAACGCACCTTGTCCGGCTCCATGAGTCCTCGGTCAAACAGTGTTTTCAATACACTGAGAAGATGCCGCAGCGCTTCAATTCTCTGCGGATATAACTGCCCGGTGTAGCTAATCCGAAACAGAGGAGAATCAGACCGAAGATCGTTAGCGGAAACTGCACTGTTCGGATCATATCCGTTTGGAAGCGTATACATTGTGGTGTTCGGACAGATTGTCTGTAATGCAGCCGTAATGGAATGAGAAACTGCGGTTACAGCATCTGCCTTTTTCAGAAACCGATGATAAACATGCAATCCATACAGATTCCAAGGCAGGCTGCCCGGGATATGATAATGCGTAATCGTATCCCGGTAATCCTGAATCCATCTGGCATGAAATAACTCTGCGGCATATGCGCCGACAAAGATTGTTTCCAGATCACCATAAGTCGAGAACACAACATCAAATTGCTCGGAAGCAATGGCATCGATCACTTTTTTCAATCGTTCTGCCCGCTGCATATATATCCGGTAGCACTGCCAGTCTGTCGCCGGTCGCTTTGCTGTGTGGTACGCATTTGCAAGCGGACGGCGCAAAAACTGCGGAAGGAACGCCAGAGGCTGCTTATGCGAAGCAGATGCATCGTTAGTGATTTGTTCCAGCTGCTTTGACGCCGTCAGCAGACGATAGCCAGGCTGCGGGTCAGCAGTATCTCCTTTCAGCTTATCCACAAGTCCGTATCGGATCACGGTCACCTGATGCCCCCTGCCGGAAAGCCGTTTGGCAAACTGATGAGGACGTACTGCGGCAATTGATGTATCCGGCGGAAAATATGTCGTAATAAAGAGGATTTTCATTGTTGGTCTCCTTACAGCTTGTATAAATCAGTACGCTCTTTGCCGAAAAGACGATTCATTCCTCCGAGTACAGTAATGACCGCAAGCTTTTCATAAGCATTTCCCTTGCGGTATAGACTGGTAATATCTTTACGAAGCTTTTCTGACAGCCGTTTGCCTATGAACCGACAGCTCTGGTGATAGTATCCATTCAGAAACTCTGCTGTTTCACTGTCTGATGCAAGCCAATAATCCATCGGATTCATGTTCAGGATCGGATACTGTTCCAATCCAAGTATTCTTGCCGCTTTGTGTGGTCCCTTGTACAGGGCTTTACGGCATTGCAGAATCAGTTTACTCTCGTCAATACGTCCGTTGATCCGTTCCCATCTGAATTTTGCCGCCTGCGGATGCTTTTTCAGAATCCACTTCTTGTAAAGTGCATGATCCAACCGTGCAGAAAGCGGGATATCGAAGCAAAGCTGCAAAAACTCCACATCCAGAAACGGGCTGCATACTTCCGTATAATAATTCCGGCACTGAACGGAATTGGCATCGCCCTGAAATTCTGCTACATAGCGCAGATAAATCTCATAATCCTCAAAGCTGTCCCGGAACGGTGTGTTGTCCTTCAAACGATCTTTAAGCCGTTCAGAACCCATGACACTGACGGTTTTATCACGATATGCCGCAAGATCCGCAATATGAGCTCCAAGCACCACCTCGCCGATAAGCCCTGTGTGCTCCAGACCGAACGGCTGGAGATTCAAACTTTCCAGCATCCTCACAGCGCCAGTGATGGATGCATAGCCTGAGGATGCACCGTTCATTTCCGTCACTTTGTCCACATCGCGAATAAACAGCAGATTATCGGTCGGCGTGATAATCAGATGATCCTTCCAGTACAGCGAGATCTGCTTTGCAATCTGTTCGTCCAGATAACCTGCCTTGCCGTAGTTGAGCAGCGTGAAATCACGATAGCCCAGGTCGTGCGCTGTCCACATATTCATACGGGAATCCAGACCTCCGCTGAGGTCGCAAAGATGGCGGTAACCGTATTCAAGATCCTTGTCGAACTGCGAACGGACTGCTGCAGAAAATGATTTCTCCACCTCCTCAATCACAGCGTCCTCACTTTGATTCCGGAAGCGTTCAGGATCCTTATGGAACATATGATAGGTACATACCTTACAGTCCTCTGCTGTTATCCGCAGATAGGTTCCCCCGCGCAGCCGTCTGATCTCCTGTGCATAGGTGGATGCATCCTCCATATGAAAAAAGGTAAGTCCCATATAAACAGCATTCTCATCCACAGTCAGTGTCCTTCCGTTCGCCCTGCTGATATCATAAAGCAAATGAAGATTGGTAGATGCTGCAAAAGCCGTGGCGTCCTGACGGTAATAAACAGCCTTCTCACCTGTTTGATTTGTAAAAATGAGCCAAAGATCCTTTTTACGATCATACAAAGCACCGCAGAACGAACCGCGCAGCTGCGAAAAAAAAGTATCATCCTCCTCATACATCCGTTCGATCAGCGCTTTCATATCCGAAACACTGTAACGCTCGAAAAGTGCCTGTTTATTCAGAAGAACACCCTCCAGTATCATACAGTATGTTCCGTTGTCCGCAAAGATTTTGTCCTGCTCAAATTTCCGCAGGGTGCTTCGGAATGCGGTATATTCGTTCGCATGGATGATCTCATTCAAAAAGCGATCATCTGGGAGTCCGAACCCCTGCTCCCATGTATTTTGCCTCATGACTGTAAAACCCGGCATTATCACTTTCTCCTTCCTGTGTTATACGCCGAAGCGCAGCAGTAATTCTTCGAGAAACCGACCGGCATTCACCTGTGCGTCAAATTTGCTTTCAAATGTTTGGAAGGCATTGTCCCGCATCTGCTGCTGTGCGGAAGCCGGAAGCGAATAGAACCGCATGACAGCATCTGCCATTTCCTGTGCATCTGCCTGCGCAGATACGAGATAGCCGTTCTCACCGTCTGTGACAATTTCCGGGATACCGCCGACATTTGTACCAATTGCCGGAATTCCACAAGAGAACGCCTCTACAATAGAAATCGGTGTTCCGCCCTCGCTTTCAGATGCAGTGAGGAACAAATCCGGCTGATGCTTGCGATAAAGCGCAGCGACTGCTTCATTCGGAAGATTGCCGGTGAACTGTACCGAGCAGTCAGTCCCGAAAAGTGCCTGTTCTGCATAGGCTTTGATCCATTCTAGATCTGGCCCGTCGCCGATATGGATCCAATGCAGACGGATGCCGGATACTCTTGCCAAGGCATCTGCAATACGCGGAATGCGCTTGATCGGAACGGTGTATGAACAACTCACAGCGACAAAAGACGGCTGTACACGCCGCGGCAGCCTGCCAAAACCTACCGTCCCAAGATAGGACAGCAGCAGAGGCGCCTGCCCGGGAAAATGCTGTTGAAAATACTGCTGTCCGTTCCGGCTGACAAAGATCAGCAAATCAGCGTATTGCGCGATCTGGCGGTGCATGGGCTGCAAACCGAAATCGCTGCGTTCTTCGAACAGATCATACCCGTGCAGACGGGATATGACCTTCATCTGCGGGTATTTCTTTTTCAGGCGGACGGCAGCTGCTGTCTCCTCTGTACACCAGTAGGTATAAAGTATATCGCAGCCGTTCTGTGCAATGATTTGTTCCAGTGCATCCTGAAAGGCAAAGCTTCGACAAAGCCAGCCGACTGTGTATTTTGCACCTTTCAGCCGTCGGATCAGTGAGCCGTTTGAAAGTGCGTATGCGATCTCATGCCGGGCATCTGCATCCATCGGAAGCCGTCCGATTAACTGCTTGAAATGCGTATATACATAGATTCGATAACTGTAATTGCCGGATACCGAATGCAGCAGCTCTGCGTTACTGTCATCATGCAATACCGAAATTACAGACAGCTCATACTGCTTTTCAAGCAAGGAAAGCTCTGTCAGCAGAAAAGAGCGTTCGTATTCCCCATACGGAAATCCGTGGGTCACAAGAATCATTTTGCGGCGCATCATGGATTATGTACCAGTTCCGTCATGATCTGGCGTATTTTTTTCGAAAGGCTGGAATAGCTGAATGTGCCGTACAGCTCCGCAGAGGGCTGATAGGACAATTTGCCGTTTTCCATCTTTTCACGATACAACTGTTCCAGATAGGTTTCCAGTGCCGGCCGTGACTCCTGTGCACGTGCCTGTTCAAAACAAAAGCCATAGTTGTACTGCTTCTGAAGCTGCATCAGTTCGCTGTCCGGCTGGTTTCCGGATACACAAGCGAGAATCGGTTTTCCCGCTCGGATTCCTTCGTAGAATTTTCCGGTCAGGATACCCTGACTTTTCCGATGATTCCATGAAAGCACAAGGAACACATCTGAGGTCGCCTGGAGACGAAGCGTTTCCTGCTTGGAAAGATAACCGTGATCGACGAAAAGATCTGCAATCCCTGCTTTCTCAAGGACGGTGCGAAAAACATTTGCATCGGATCCGGCATAATGAAACCGGACGCGTTCTCTGTCTATTGCGCTGCGTCCGATCAGGTCGGAAATACAATCGGTCAGCGTCCGCAGTGCCGCTACTCGATCAATGTAAAATACGCCTGTATAACAGATCGTCAGCACACCCGCCTCCGGAGTGACATTCGGAAGCGTCACGGTATCGTCAAAGCCGTTATAGACTGTGCGGACAGTTGTTTCCGGATAAAAGGATCTGATCTCCTCTGCCAGCGCATCAGACACAGCAGTTACGCAATCAGCACATTTCAGCGCAAGCTTTGTTTGCTTTACGCCCTCGCGGTTCCGTGCAATGTCCATCCATTCCGTTCGGATCACCGGAGAATCACGGTAATCCATCATCAGCTTTGCATGAAAAAAGTCTGCAGCAAAGATGCCTGCCTGTATGTTCTCAAGATCACCATAAGTGGAAAACACCACATCAAACTGTTTATCCTGCATCTTTCGGATAGCAGATTTCTGTGCCTCCAGTATGTGCATGGGATCCTCCAGAAACCGCGGCGGCTTATGCAGAAAGACGGTCCTCGCACAGTCACGAAAAAAACGCAGCGGAACTCTGATATATAACGGAATCTGCGGATGTTTCAGTTTGATCGAGTTTTGAGGCGGCGTATACTCTCCCCGCTTGAATTTTTCCGCATCACAATCACTGCCCAGCGCAGAAATCACTTCAAACAGTTCATTGCTTTCATCATAATCATGAAAAGCAAGATGATGGATAGTTCCGGCACGCAGCACCGTAACATTGTCGCCGCTTTTGGCAAGGTATCTGGCAAGCATATAAGGTCTGACGCCTGCAATCGCGGTATCGGGCACAAAATAGGTCGTGATAATCAGAACATTCATCTGAAAACCCTTTCTTTTATAAAACAATACATCTGATAAAGCATTTTATACAGATGATGATTGAATTGCAAAATAGCAATTTCTGTTTTATCCTTTACAGAAATCCGCGTGCTTTTGTGCAGCTCGTGCCGGCATATCCGATAGAACTCTCTCGCTTCCTGATATGCTCTATCATTCCAGGCACCGATTTTTATCATATCATGAAAAAAGTATTTATAATACAGAAGCCCGCCCGCAGTGACCTGCGGATCGTAGTTTTCCGATTTCAGGATTTCGCGTACCGTCCGGATCATTTCATTGAAATCCTCCGGCTTTTTATTTTTTCTCTGAGTGATGGAGTCTGCATGAAGCCGGTATGAATATAATGATTTATGAACATAATAAACATTCTGTGCCCCCCGGAAAAGCTGATAGCTTGTCATGATGTCGTCAAAAGTAACGCCCTCCGGAAAAGTGATATTACGGAACAGCTCTTTTCGGTACAGTTTATTCCAGGGATAGCAGCGATAGCTCTTTTCCAGAAGTAGACAGCGTATCGCTTCCTGCGGTGACAGCTGCATATCCGATTGAAAGATCACCGGATGCAGTCGCTGTTTTCCGTTTTCATACACCATATCATAATTGCATGCAGCGATATCCGCATCGTGGGATTCCAGTCCGGAAACAAGCGTTTCTATCATGTCAGGCATAATATAATCATCGCTGTCTATAAATGCCACATAACTGCCGCTTGCCTTTTGCAGCGCATAGTTGCGGGCAGAGGCCGATCCTCCGTTTAATTTATGATACACACAGATTCTGCTGTCCTTTTTTGCCAGCGCATTACAGATATTGCCGGAGCGGTCAGTGGAACCATCATCTATGAGGAGGATCTCCAGATTCTGATATGTCTGATGAAGAACGCTTTCCACGCACTGTTCAAGATAGCGCTCTGCATTGTAAATCGGAATAATGACCGATACCAGTTGATTCATTGTGCAGACCTCTTATAATCTCCAGAACCGCATTCCGGAGGCTTTCAGCTCGTCCATTCGGTACAGGCTCTTGACATCAATCAGAACGCGCTCATTCGGTGCAAGTTCCGGCTTATACATTTCACGGAGCTGCATCATAGACATGGAGCGATACTGCGAGTGTCCGACGGCAACGATCAGGCAGTCCGCCTTTGGAAGCTCCTCGAACGGCACAAGATCCACACCATAGCATTCTTTAGCGACTGCGGGATCCGCCCACGGATCGGCAATCATCGGATGGATCTCATATTCGCGCAGCCTGCGGATAATATCAGCGACCTTGCTGTTTCGCGTATCCGGGCAGTTTTCCTTGAATGTCAGACCAAGAATGATGACCGTTGCTTTTTTCGGTGCCATGCCTGCTTCGATCATTTCCTTGATGGCAGCATCGGCAATGTAGCCGCCCATGGAATCGTTTACCTTTCTGCCGTTGAGAATGATGCGGCTGTGATAGCCCAGCTTTTCAGCGGCTGTCGTCAGATAGTACGGATCGACGCCGATGCAGTGGCCTCCGACGATGCCCGGACGGAAGCCCAGCGCATTCCATTTGGTGTTCATGCCGTCAAGCACCTCTGCTGTGTCAATGTGCAGTCGGTCGCATATCATGGCGACCTCGTTCATGAATGCAATATTGATATCACGCTGACTGTTCTCCACAACCTTGACCGCTTCGGCGGTCTTGATATTGGATACAGGAAAAGTACCGGCACGGATGATGATATTGTAGACCCTCTGAATTTCGGCAGCAGACTCTGGATCCATGCCGGAGACTACCTTGCAGATGGAAGTAAGCGTATGCACACGGTCGCCGGGGTTGATGCGCTCCGGGCTGTAGCCGATTTTCCAGTCTCTGCCGCATTGCAGCCCGGATTCCTTCTCAATGATCGGGACGCAGATATCTTCGGTCACACCGGGATAAACGGTGGATTCAAATACCACGATTGTGCCGGGAGTCAGATTCTGCCCGATCGTCCGTGAGGCACTTTCCACAGGAGCGAGGTCGGGCGTAAAATCTTCATTGATCGGTGTCGGAACGGCGGCAATGATAAAACGCGCCTCCCGCAGCCGCGTAGGATCCGATGTAAAGTCAACGGTCGTAGAGCGAATGGCATCGCCCACCTCGTTTGTCGCATCAATGCCGTTGTGGTACTCCTGCACACGTTTTTCGTTGATGTCGTAGCCGATGACACTGATATGCTTGGCAAACTCCACCGCAATCGGCATTCCGACATAGCCAAGACCTACCAGTGCGAGCTTTTCGTATCCGGAAATAAGCCCCTGATAAATATTATCAAAAACCATTGTGTTATCCTCTTATTGTCTCGATGATGATACCTGAAATCCGATCAATCTCCGCATCCGTAAGATAAGGATGCAGCGGCAGGCTCAGAACGGTCTGCACCGCATGTAGGGTGTTCGGATACCACGCATCCGGCAGGTGCAGACCGGAATATGCTTTCTGCTGATGCAGTCCACGCGGATAATAGATCATGGACGGGATCCCGTGTTTCTGCAATGCCGCCTGTACTCTGGTGCGTTCCGCATTGTCTGCCAGCATGATTGTATACTGCGCCCAACTGGAACGGAACCCGGGCGGTACATACGGTGTGACGACTGTGCCTGCCAAAAGCTCTGTGTAGCGGTCAGCGACATGGTTTACCGCATCGAGTTCATACGCCGCAAATGCTTTGAGCTTCGGCAGAAGAATCGCAGCTTGGATTGTATCCAGCCTGGAATTGATGCCGATCTCCCGGTTGTCATATTTATCTTCCGGCGACTTTCCCTGAACGCGCAGGGAGCGCAGACGCTGATCCAGCGTATCGTCATCCAGAAAGACCGCGCCACCGTCGCCAAAGCAGCCAAGCGGCTTTGCAGGGAAAAAAGAGGTGGCAGACATATCTCCGAACGAACATACGCGTTTCGAATTCATGCTCCCGCCGAATCCCTGCGCACCGTCCTCCAGCACTTTCAAGCCGTATTTTCCTGCGATGGGCAGGATTCTTTCATAATCGGCAGGCAGGCCGAACAGATCGACAGGCACAATGACCTTCGGGGTCAGTCTACCCTCTGCCAGCACGCGCTGAACAGCCGCTTCCAGTGCATCGGGCGAGAGGTTGAATGTGCGCGTATCAATATCCACCAGCACTGCCTCAGCTCCCAGAATGGAAGCGGTTCCGGCGGATGCGAAATAGGTAAAATCCGATGTGAACACGGCATCACCGCTTCCGACATCCATTGCCATCAGCGCAAGCTGGAGAGCATCTGTTCCGCTTGCACAGGTTACGCAGTGCTTTCTGCCAGTGTAGGCGGCAAGCTGTGTTTCAAGCTCGGCAACAGGCTTTCCGAGGATAAAGCCTGCGCTGTCGAGTACATCCTGTATGCCTTTGTCAATTTCGGGCTTCAAAGCCTGATACTGGGCTTTTAAGTCTCGGAACTGCATGGATTTTCCTCCAATCCGTTGTCTGTTCTTCGGTAGCACCTGCCGCAGTCACAGCGAAGCGTTTCACCAAGGCGCTGTCCGCACTTGCAAACCCAGCCGGCTACCCGCGCCGGAACGCCAAGCATCAGCGCATGATCAGGGACATCTGAGGTTATAACAGCACCGGCTCCGATCAGCGCCCACGCGCCGACAGTATGTCCGCAGACAATCGTTGCATTGGCACCTATGCTTGCGCCTGTGCAGATGCGCGTTTTCTTGTAGCCGACAGCGCCCTTCGGATATTTTGCGCGCGGGGTCAGGTCGTTCGTGAAAACACAGGATGGTCCGCAGAACACATCGTCCTCCAGCTCCACGCCTTCGTAGACAGAGACATTGTTCTGGATTCTGACGCCGTTTCCGATGCGGACATGACTGGCAATGTTGACATTCTGCCCCATAGAACAGTTTCTGCCGATGACAGCACCTCGCTGGATGTGGCAGAAGTGCCAGATTTTCGTCCCGGCTCCGATGGTCACATCCTCGTCGATATAGCTGCTTTCGTGAACAAAGTAATCACTCATCTGTCAAAGCGCCCCCTGAAATTCAGCGTGGAACAATCTGTCAGAGGGAGCTTGACTGGTCTGCCCTCTGCTGCAGATTGGTAGATTGCCAGCACCAGTTCCAGTGCGCGTCTGCCGTCCTCTCCGGTGATATAGGGCTGTCTACCTGTACGGATGGCGTCTGCCATATCCGCATACAGGGGTGTATGCCCGAATCCGTATACATTCGGCGGATCCTCGCAGCATGCGGCCCTGACAGTCTCCGGATCATCCAGTTTGTCGGCAAAGCGCCATTCCTCGATTCGGTTGACGGACTTGCCGCCTGCCTTGACCGTGCCATTTTCACCAAAGATATAGAGTGTTTCCTCCAGATTATTCGGGTAGACATTGGTCGTACCTTCAATGATGCCATAAGAGCCGTTTCGGAATTTCACCAGCGCCATGCCCAGATCCTCTGTTTCGATAAACGGATGGATAAGATTGTCTGTATAGGCAAACACCTCGTCGATCTCATTACCCATTATCCAGCGCAGCAAGTCAATATTATGGATACACTGGTTCATTAGTGCGCCGCCGTCCTGCTCCCATGTACCGCGCCAGGGTGCCTGCGCATAGTAGTCACTTCCGCGGTTCCAGCGGATATGGGCTGTTCCGTGCAATAGTTTGCCAAACCGTCCGGCTTCCATTGCCCTGCGGATGTATTGTATGGACGGATTGAATCGATTCTGATGATTGGTGCACACAAGGACATTCTGCTGCTTCGCCAGTGCGATCACACGATCAGCATCCGAAAGGGAAAGGGCGATTGGCTTTTCGATAATCACATGACTCCCTGCGCGGATACAGTCCACCGCGATGGCAGCGTGTCTGCCGCTTTCGGTCGCAATGGCGGTAAGCTCAGGATGTTCCCGTTCCAGCATTTCCCTGTAATCCGTATAGCAACTGATCGTGTCAGGAAGTGAAAAGCGTTCCTTTATTATCGTCATGCGTTCTGGGACAGCATCGCAGATGGCAGTGATTTCCAGTCCCAGCTTCACAGCTGCTCCAATATGATTCGGAGAGATGCGTCCGCATCCGATCAATGCATATTTCATGGCAATTCTTTCTCCAGTTCCGATACGATTTTTTCTGCCGCATGGCCGTCACCAAATGGCATATAGTCCGGGTCAGTCTTCTGCACAGCAGACAGCTTTTGCAGAATATCAGCGGTTTCTGGCTTGGCAAGCTGATTTCGGTTTCCGCACATGGTTTCCGGCCAAATCACGTGGTTAAACACTGTGACACACTGCTTCTGTGCAAAAAATGCTTCTCTTTGCAGACCGCCGGAATCCGTGATGATTTTTTTCGCATGCTTGACAAGCGCAATAGAGGTCAGGTATGAAACGGGGCGGATGAGCAGCACATTCTTGAAGCTGTTCTTATCCGCAATGCGTCTGACATGTTCGGCACTGCGCGGATGAACCGGATAGATAACAGGGGCATCAAGCTGTTCAGCCGCCGCAAGAATCTGCTGGATTTTTTTATCTGTATTGGTGTTTTCCTGCCTGTGACAGGTGAGATAATAGTAGCACTCCGGCAGCGGGATGCGTTGCCCGTTCAGATCCTCCGCAGTTTTAATCAGTTCCCGTGAGCAGCGAGTCTGATAATAGACAAAGGCATCGTACATGGGGTCACCGACAAAGACCGCGCGTTCTGCAAGTCCCTCACGGCGGAGAAAATCCATCGAAGACTCTGTACTTGCCATCAGCCGCGCTGAAACATGGTC
>JAEEXH010000153.1 GCA_016291435.1 Oscillospiraceae bacterium | reverse complement strand
TCTATTATACACGAAGTGCTTTCCTTTGGCGAGTTGCTGCTTTCCTTGTGCGTTTTACTGCTTTCCTCGTCGTGCGCTGGCGCTTTCCTTCTGGCGAATCGATGCTTTCCGGAGCGCGAAATAATCATTTGACTCAGGGGTAAGGTAGGTTTCTTTTTCATAGCCCTCTGCGCCGATTCTCAGGAAAGACTCATCCGGCGTGGTGACATGTTTGTTTGTCTCATAATTGAAATCAATGGTCATGTTGGTGGAGGCATCGGGTTCTTCCTCCGTATCAGCCGCCGCTGCCTGAATCTCAGGCGGCGCCGGCAGCCCGGGAAGATAGGATGCCATGGATGCTGTCAGCGTGACAGCAAACATCAGGGATAAAAACCGTGATCGTGTATGCATTGTTCAAACCTCACTTTCGTTTTCTGTAATCGGAAACCGGATTGTCGGGGTTCAGTCGAAAATGTCACTTGTGTTCTGTCAGGCCTCCTTTCCGACAATGCGAATCAAGGGACAGATTATTTTACAAGCAGCACAAAAATGATAGATTGACTATCAGTATTTTTGTATCTGATAGATACATTCAGTATACCATATTATGTGTCATTTGTCAACGCTCCGCACACTATAAAACATATTTTCGCAGCGTATACCCCCCCCGCATCTGCTTACATCTTTGCCCTGTCTTCATTATGAGGCGGCACAGATGAACAAGAGCATGAAACAAATTCTTCGCAGCTGTGTTTTCTCACACTGCAAGGCAGAATTGCCGCCGGTCATTGTGCAGGATGCCGGACATCCCGAAATGGGAAATCAGCTTCAAATGAGTCGGGATTGCAAGTTTATGCCGTAATTTGCCGGACCGTCCGGAACAACAAACCGACTGCACGGGAGCGAAGCAGATAAAACAAGAGGACACCCTGCGCAGGGCGTCCTCTTTCCGTACTGATTCGTTTATTGTCTGAGCAGCATCCGCTTCAGGAGCGTCAGGTCTTTGGCGTTGAGCTTCCGGTCTGCATTCATGTCAGCCCGCCCGGCCTGCTCGTCATTCAGCTGCTCATTGCCGAGCAGATATCTGAACAGCATGACTGCATCCGCCGCGGACACACTGCCGTCAAGGTTGATATCTCCGACGACCGCCAGACTGCCGACTGCCGTGAATGTCATCTTGTCAACATTGTATCCGCCCTGCTGTGCAGTCAGCTTCAGATCGGATTCGCCGGCAGGAAGCTCCAGCGTCACCTTAAACTGCTGCCAGTTCTGCCAGCCGCCGGTCGCCGGAATATCGAGCGTACCGAGCGCATTGCCGCCGCAGGAGAATGCGATCTGTCCCCCGCCGCTTTCAGATGCGGCATCCAGTGTCAGCTCATATTTCATTGTCTGCGGCACAGAGATTGAATAACTCATCCAGTCTCCCGATTCAATATATCCGACATTCTTTCCGCCCTGTGCGCAGTCCTCCAGCTCCACGCCGCTCATGGAAGCATAGTTTTCAGCTTCCAGTACCGCATTGCCGGAGCCGGGCAGCATAAACCGCTCACTGTTCTGCGTCTCGGAAGTGGTCGTTGTCGTCTGGGGGTCGGGATCGGGCTCACTCTTCGGAACTGTCCGCCAGACTGCATTCTCAGCATGTGCATTCAGGATCTTTTTGAGGTAGTTGCCGGCTTCTGTCAGCGAGCTGCCGTCTCCACCGAAAATACTGGAACCCTCTGCCTTGCTGCTGATCGCCCAGTTGCACCAGGAGAGCTTGTTGGAATCCATCCACGAAAGCCACTGTTCCGTCGATCCGACATTGACGGAGCCGTCACCGTCCGCATTGACCGTTCCCCATTCGGATACAAAGATTGCTGCATTTTTGCTGAGTGCCGAATCGCCCTTCGCACGCAGATCGCCGCCGTGCGTGCCGGCATAAAAATGCAGAACATACGCAACATTGCTGTCATTGATCGGATCATTTGCGGCTGCATCGACATCCTGAGACCATATCGGCGTGCCGACGAGGATCAGATTGTCCGAATACTTGCGGATCTCCGGAATCACCTGCTCGGCATAGCCTTTCACAGTAGACCAGGAGACCATTGTCGGTTCATTGTAAAGCTCAAAGATCACATTGTCATATTTTCCGTAATCACGCGCAATCTCCGAGAAAAAGCTCTTTGCCGCATTCGTGTTGTTATGTGCGCCGTGCGAATGCCAGTCCACAATCACATAGATATCCTTTGCGATCGCCGCCTCCACGACGGAGCGCAGCGCACCGACATCTCCGCCGTTATAGATCGAGCCCTGATCGTCTACACCGAGCGAGCAGCGCAGGATCTCACACTTGAATTCCTCAACCATACGGTCAACGGTGCCGCTGTTCCAGTACTGCCCCTGCCAGTTGCTCCAGAAAAAGCTCATGCCCTTGACCTG